>JALUVB010000269.1 GCA_027021085.1 bacterium | reverse complement strand
GGGGCAACCTGCCACTGTTTTTCCTGAAGAGGGAGCTCTTTCCCTGATGTGGTATAATTCTGCCATAAGTGTGGCTTTTGTCTAAGAAGACTCCAGGCAGGTTTAACAGGGCTTCTAAAAAATAGGGAGATTTGGGTGAAAAAAAGAGTAGTGGTAGCTCTTAGTGGAGGGGTTGACTCTGCCTTTGCTGCCCATCTTATGTTGAAAAAGGGCTACCAGGTGATTGCTCTCCATATGGACCTGGGACTGGGAGAAGTGGAGGAGGGGAGATGCTGTGGCTGGCATGCGGAAAAGAAAGCGCGAAAGATTGCGGCCTTTTTGAATATTCCTTTTTACGTGGTGAACCTGAGAGACAAATTCCGGGAAAAAGTCATTTCTTATTTTATTTCTTCCTACCTTTCTGGCAGGACTCCCAATCCCTGTGTGGTGTGCAACCGTTTTATAAAGTTCGGGGAACTTTTGCAGAAGACAGAAGAACTGGGAGGCGAGAAACTGGTTACCGGGCATTACGCCCGGATTGAAAAAGAGGGGGATAAATGGGTGCTCAAAAGAGGGGTAGACAGGGAAAAGGACCAGTCTTATTTTTTATTTTCTCTCCTGAAAAAACCCCTGGATAGAATTTGTTTCCCGGCAGGAGAGCTGAGAAAGGAAGAAGTAATAGCAGAGGTGAAAAGATGCGGGATACCGGCTGGGTTCCGCGAGTCCCAGGAGGTCTGTTTCCTGGATAAAGGCGGGATAAAATCGCTTCTCCTGAAAAAGATGAAGTCAATGTGTTCTCCCGGCCCTATAATTACTACTAAGGGAAAGAAAGTAGGAACACATCCCGGTATATCTTTTTTTACCGTGGGGCAGAGAAGAGGCTTGCATCTTACTTTGGGCGAGCCTTACTACGTGGTGAGGATAATTCCGGAAGAAAATACGATAGTGGTGGGGAGGAAAGAAGAGCTTTTTTCCCGTATCCTGATGGCAGAAAACATGTTGTGGGAGAGGGGATACAGGGTGGAAGAGGAGAAGGTTGTGGAGGCAAAAGTCAGGTACAGAGCAAAGCCTGCCCGGGCCAGGATTCTTGCCTGGGATGGGAAAAGGTTAAGATTGCAGTTTTTCCAGGCGCAATGGGCTATAACTTCCGGGCAGGCAGTGGTAATATATGAAGGAGAACGGGTTGTGGGAGGAGGCTGGATAAAGGGAACTGAGTAGGTTAGGGAGTAAAAAAATGGAAGAAATAAGGAAAAAGATTGAGGAGCTAAAAAAGGAGAAAGATGCGGTCATACTGGCGCATAATTATCAATTGCCCGAGATCCAGGATATTGCGGATTACCTGGGAGATTCGCTTCAACTTTCCCGCACGGGTGCTTCGCTGCCTCAGAAGGTAATTATTTTCTGCGGGGTAAGATTCATGGCAGAGACTGCTGCTATTCTTTCCCCTGATAAAGTAGTCGTGCTTCCGGACGAGGATGCGGGATGTCCCATGGTGGACATGGTAAAGCCGGAAGATGTCAGGAAGGAAAAGGAGAAGCATCCCGGGGTGCCTGTGGTGAGTTATGTAAATACTTCGGCAGAGGTTAAGGCGGAGACTGACTACTGCTGCACTTCTGCGAATGCTGTGAAGGTGGTGCGCGAGATTCCCGGCAGGGAGGTGTTATTTTTCCCTGATCAGCATCTGGGTAGTTACGTGCAGGAGAAGTTGCCGGAGAAGAAATTACATCTCTGGCCCGGCTACTGTATCGTGCATGTCCGGATTCTGCCGGAAGATATTCAGAAAGTTAGAAACCAGTACCCGAAAGCAGTGGTGATGGTGCATCCTGAGTGTAAAAAAGAGGTAAGAGACCTGGCAGATGAAGTGCTTTCCACGGGTGGAATGGTAAAATATGCTCGGGAGAGTAAGGCAGAGGAATTTATTGTGGGTACGGAAGTGGGAATCATTTACCGCTTGCAAAAGGAAAATCCGGGCAAGAAATTTTATCCTGCTTCCAAGCTGGCAGTTTGTGCAAACATGAAGAAGATTACCATAGATAAGGTGCTTTATTCGCTGGAGACTCTTACTCCTCGTATCAGCCTTCCTGCCGGGATTGTCCAGAAAGCCCGCCAGGCAATTGAAAGGATGGTGAAAATAAGGTGAGCAGGTATTTTGTGGCTTTGTGTTTTCTTTTTCTTGCTTTATCCGCTTTATTCTCTTCTTCCCTGCCTTTTAACATAGAGGGGGATAGTGTTTCCATACACAAGGACCGGGTGATAGCAAAGGGTAAAGTTAAAATTACTTTCAAGGATATTTTTATACAGGCGGACGAAGTGTCTTTCGATATTCCTAATAAGACCGTGCAGGCAAAAGGTAATGTATTCTTTAAAAGGGGCAGCGATTCCTTAAAAGCGGAAGAGGTTTTTTACAATATAAAAGAAAAAAGCGGCTATGTGAAGGGGATAAAGGAGGGCGTTTCTCCGCCCTGGTTCTGGAAGGGAAAGAAAATTAAGAAACTTACAGGAAACGAAATAATCCTGCAAAAGGGAGAGTTTACTACCTGTGATAGGACCTACCCTCATTATCACTTTG
>JALUVB010000268.1 GCA_027021085.1 bacterium | reverse complement strand
CGGAGTTAATCTTTCTGGATGAGCCTACCCGGGGTTTGGACCCACTCATTGTAAAGGAGTTCAGGGATATTCTGCTGGATTTGAATGGCAAAGGGGTGACGGTGGTGCTTAATTCCCACATTCTTTCGGAGGTGGAGATGCTTTGTAACCGGGTGGCTATAATTGACCGGGGCAAGGTAGTAGTGCAGGATGAGTTAAAAAAACTTCTCAGATTTGACCTGGAAAACTACCTGGTGGAGATAGATGCAGTGAAGTCGTTACCTTCATATTTTGTGGAGAAGGAGAGAACCGCACATACTGTGCGGGGAATGGTGCCGGTGGATAAGCTGCCGGATTTATTCCGGCTGTCCTATAAGGAGAAGTTCCGAATTTATAATTGCTCCCTGAAAGGAGTCTCCCTGGAAGAGGCGTTTTTCCGGGTGCTGCATAAAGGAGGAAATAATTGAGAAAGCAGTTGGCAGCAAATATTTCGACCAACTTCAAGTTTTACCGACGTAACCGGTTGATACTTCTTATCGCTCTTTTTCTCCTATTCATCCTGGGATTGTTTTCCGTGCCCTCTCTTTTCTTTATTACCACGGCTAAAAAGTTTACCCTGGTGCAGGACCTGGTCTCTGTTCTTGATGAGTTCGCTGTTTTCATTACCGTAGCCTTGGGGCTTCTATCTATTTCTTACAATCTTCGCAACCGCTGCTTGAAAATGGTGATAACTAAGCCCTGCAGCATGGAAAACTGGCTGTTTTCCCATTTTATCTCTGCCTTGATGGTATGTGCTGCTCTTTTCCTGTTTATCCTTGTTGTATCTTCTGTGCTTCTGTTTATCTGGCATATCCCTATGCAATGGGGAATAGTTTACGTGATCCTGGATGAGTTTTTCCGGGCCATGATAATTCTCTCCTATATTATTTTTCTCACTGTGATTTTCCATCCTGTCCTGGCAGTGTTGGTGGCTTTGTTTTTTCAGGCCGGGACTTTCTACGGACTCACTATATGGGCTAAGGCAGGATTAGAAGTAGGGATAGTAAAAAAGGCATACCTGCACTTCCTGGAGAAGTTGTTTTACGCCTTATACATGATTCTTCCTTCCATGAGTCCCTACTCTTCCCGCACCAGGGATATTTACCTGTCCTTCCGGGTGAAACCTTCCGAATGGAAGTATCTTTTATTCACTTTTATCTACGCAGTAATGGTAAGCGTCTTCTTCTATTTCCTGGCCGATTATTTCCTCAAGAAAAGAAGGCATATCTGAGCAATTCTACTTGCCAGAGAGGATTGCCTCATAGACTTTTAATGTCTTTCTGGCAATAGTAGTGGGATGGTAGAGTGCGGTTGCTTTTTCCCTGGCTTTTTCCCCCATTTTTCTGCGCAAGTCTTTATTCTTTAAAAGAAAGTAGATTTTTTCTGCCAGGTCTCGCCAGTCTCCCGGCGTTACCAGGAAACCCGTTTCTCCTTCTTCCACCATTTCCGGGACTCCTCCCACCCGGGTAGCAATAACTGGCTTACCTGCTGCCATAGCTTCCGCAATGCTCATGGGCAGGGTCTCCTGGCGCGAGGATAACACCATAATAGCGGCCTCTGCCAGCTCCTGCATAACTTCTGTCCTGGTTTTTCCTCCTATAAATTTTACTATTGTTGCCAGATTGTTCTCCTGGCTAAATTTTTTCAGTTTCCTGTAATAACCTGGGTCTTTAATATTTCCTGCCAGGTGCACTTCTATTCCCGGCAGGGATTTTTTAAGCAAGGCTATAGCTTGCAGCAGGCAGATAGGAAATTTACGGGCGGAGATACTCCCCAGGAACAAGATGCGTTTATTTGCAGTTTTATCTGGCAGGGAGAAGAAAGATTCATGCACCGGGTTAGGTATCCTGTGGAACTTTGTATTTTCGAGAAAATAGTACTCTTTTTCCACGTACCCGCATATAGAAATAATATGCCTGCATTTTTCTAACGCCTTCCTCTCCAGAGCTGGAAACAGTAAAGCCTGTATCCTTCTCCTTCCTCGCCAGTAACTGGCTTCTCTAAAGGTTATTCCGTGAATGGTATGTACCCAGGGGTAAGAGGTCAAAGAAGCTGCTAAGGGGTATCTTACCCCACCCTGCGTATGAATAATATCGGGAGAAATTTCATCTATAAAATCCTTGAGCCTGAATACTCCTCTGGCTAGGTTTGTAAATATTTTGGGACGAGGGAAACTTAGATAATGTACAACAACATTTCCCGTCTTTATTTGTTTTTCCTTCTTTACCTCTTTTCTTATTGTGCCTACAATAATCTCCATGTCTTTGGCTTCTTTGGCCAGTTCTCTTATTAGAACACCCAGTGTGGACTCAGAGCCAGTAGATACCCTATCCTCCTGTAAAGGATATTCTCCCAGTATAAGAATTCTCAAACTGCCCTCTCCTTCTCTCAATATCCCAAAAATTCCTGCACTGTGTTGCCACGCCTGCCAATATTTTCTTCTTCTCTTCTCACTATTACACTATCTCCCCTCACTACCCGCTCCTTTCTCACCATTCACTATTTACTATTCACTGTTTACTATTTACTGCTTACTCCCCTCGCTACTTCCTACTGCCTCTCCGTCATTCCTGCGCAAGCAGGAATCCATCCCCATTAAAGAGAGCGAATTCTGAGTTTATGGGGAGAAAGAGTAACAAATTTCCCGTAAAGGTGTTCCTCATAGCGAGATATTATCTCTAAAAGTGTATCCTTTATTGTTTTAAGCTCTTCCTTCTTGTATCTCAGAAAGATAACTCCTGCATTTTTTAAACCATAGGAAAATATCCACCTTCCAAAATCAGAATCCTCGGTTAATAAAATCCAGTTATTATCCCCCGCCAGCTTCAATACTTCTTCATCCGTAATCCCGCTATAAAGCTCACAAACTGCAATTATTTTAAACTTATTATCCCGAAGAAACCTAACTATTCGGTAGTCTAAACTTTCATCAGCCAGAAATTCAGGCACTTACTACCTCTTCATGAGAAAGGACTTCGGAAGCGTAAAGAAGAATAGCCTTCAATGTTTCTTTTGTAAGTCCGGGATAAGCTTCCTTTAATTCTTCAAAGGAATATCCTTCAGCCAATTTCCTGAGAATTAGCTCCGCAGGAATGCGAGTCCCTTTAATCACAGGTTTGCCAAGCAAAATTTTGGGATTGATCTCTATATACTTTTTATAATCCACTTTTCTCCCCTCCTATAAATGATTTTAACATATAACGCCATGTGCAGCTTTTAAGTTTTTCTTTCCCGGACACCTGTATTCTCGCCAGCCATCTCTCTGAAAGAGTTGCGATTCCCGACATATTTCGGGAGTCCTGAGTTTCCAGTTCCCTGTCCCCGCGCATGCCGGGGCACCCATCCCCCCACATCTTTTCTGCATCATGGGTATTCCCCTTCACAAAGTTACCAGGATACCAAGCTCCCAGGAAACGAAGATTACCATTTACTATTCACTGCTTACTGTTTACTATTTACTGTTTACTATTCACTATCCTCCCCAGTCTATAGTCTATAGTCTAAAGTCTAAAATCCTGGATGCCTGCTTCCGCAGGCATGACATGCGGACTGGTTTTTCTCCTTTTTGCTTCTCTCTTGTCATTCCCACGCAAGCGGGAATCCATTCCCCCCGCTACTCACTACTCGCTACCCGCTACTTTCTCACTATTCACTGCTTACTGTTTACTATTTACTGTTCACTATCCTTCCCCTCACTACTCGCTACTACACCCTCAGGGGCTCATTTTTATCCGATACAGGTCCCCGCCAAACTTTTTCTTAAGCCAGGCTTTCCTTAATGCTTTCCACTTTTTCTCTCCCAGGATAAGCCTGCTGGCATTTCTTGCTTTTTTTCTTGCCTCATCCATGAAATGGGAATAAAGCATCGGGAAAATCCGCCTGTAAGCAGTAAAAAGGTGGAAATACCTGGTGTATATGCGGAATACATCAAAATGCACCTTGATAGACTCGCTTGCCCCGCCTTTTCGCATGAAAGCAAGCACTTCAGGTATATAGAAAAACTTTGCCCCCGAGAAATAAAAACGCAGTGCCAGCTCGTAGTCCGCGGCAAACTTAAAAGCATTATCAAACCTTCCCCATTTCTGGTAAGCATTGCGGGTGACGAAACAGGTAGGATGATTTATGCTCATCTCCTCCACCAGGCGAGAGAGATTGCCCTTTCTTAAAAAGGCAAAATCAATATCCTCCAGTACCACCATGCAGTCGGCAAAGAAAATATCAGTCTCCGGTTGGGCAATATAACTCTCCACCACCTTCTCCACCGCCTCCTCCACATACCAGTCATCACTGTTGATAATCCCGATTATTTCGCCGGAAGCAAGCCCGATTCCCTTATTCATAGCAGCAAAAATCCCTTCATCAGGTTCACTAACCCAGCGGGCAATTTCCCCCTGGTACTTTTCTATAATCTGCAGTGTCCCATCTTTTGACCCGCCATCTATGATAATGTACTCAATATGGGGATAAGTCTGGTTTATAACACTTTTGATAGTCTCTTCTATTGTTTTCTCACTGTTGAGACAGGGAGTAATAATGCTTACCCGGGGTTTCTTGCCTGAAGAAATATTTTTCACTCTTTCTTAAAATTAAAAAGGGGACAGTCCCCTTTTTTGTTAAATAAACTTATAGGTCATAAAATCCCGCTTAATCACATACTCGTAAATCTGGTTATGAGGCTGGTAAGTACAGCGGGGACATACCGCAACCTCTACCCTGTCAAATATATCCCAGTGTTTTTCAGAGCCCCATAATTTTCTTGCCTTCCCGGGAGAATCCAGGTTCTCTCCCAGCTCCAGGAGCTTATCGCCTCTTCGGTCACAGCATAATCCCAGATTAAAATGCGACTCGTTTCCATCAGTAGCAGGTTCAAACACGCAGGTCATAAATATTGCGTGGCACTGGCTAAAAGCATTGGATATCGCCAGGCTCTGGTTAAACTTATGAGTAATGGAAAATACTCCGAATCTCTCATCCTCCAGTTCCCTTGCCCTGTAAACTTCCTCTTCAAGAATCCTTAAATCTTTTTCAGAAAAAATACTTTCCTGTTTTCCCACCAGGTGCCAGGGAATACCCATGGGGCGCAGGTGGAAATTCCTGCATCCGATATCCTTTGCCAGTTTCGCCGCCCGGAACACCTCGCCTGCATTACCCGGGTGGAGAAGATACTTATAGCTCACCCCGTATCCTTGCCCTTCTCTGCCTAACCAGGTCTTTTCCTTCTCCGCATAACTTACCAGCTTTTCCATGTTTTTTATCACCCGGGAGAATAAATCCTTGCCTTTAAGCTGGCTAAAGGTTGAAGATGTCCCTGCATCCACTGATACCCCTACCCAGGTGCATCTTGACAATTCCGGGATAAACCGATGAATCTGTGTCCCGTTGGTTACCACGCCGGCCTCAATATTGTTTTTTCTCAACTCCTCTATAAATTTCCCCACGCCCTCGTGCAGTAGCGGCTCTCCCCCCCCGGCAATACATACTGCCTCCACCCCTTTCTCCCACTCAGGCGAGGTTTGCCATTCAGCCAGGAAGTCAGCTATTTTAATGAGTGTAGAAGTGGAAATATTCTTCCCCTTTCTTCGGTCAATAACAAATTCCGAGTTGCACCACACGCATCTCAAATCGCATAGATTAATAGGGTCAACCGTCACCAAAACAGGCTGCGGCAGCGATTTACCCCTCTCAATTTTCCTCCACCGGTACACCTGCGCCAAAAGTTTGTAACTATTAAAAGGATTCCACCTCTTCCTTATAGACCATTCGTCAATCTTATTCTTCTTCATATTT
>JALUVB010000267.1 GCA_027021085.1 bacterium | reverse complement strand
GAAAATTTCTAAGGTTATGATAGAATACGGGGAAAGAATATTGTTCTTTTGAAAAATCTTGTAAACAGGTAAAATAGAAACTATGGGCGGTTAGCTCAGTGGGAGAGCGCCTCCCTTACAAGGAGGAGGTCACTGGTTCAATCCCAGTACCGCCCACAGGTGTATCAGGAGAGGAGTATCTCCGGGGAAGGGGTGCGGTTTCTTCTGGTATAATACCGGAAAGTAGCTTTATATTTGGGGCCGTGGTGTAGTGGCCTAACATACCTGACTGTCGATCAGGTGATCGCGGGTTCAAATCCCGTCGGCCCCGCTGAGTTTTTGGCTGGGGCTTTTTTGTCAGTCATGGACAGTTTTCCCCATAGCTCGTGATTTCCTGTTAATTGCATTTACCCTGGTTACTTGAATTATTGGTATAATAAAGGATGCAGTTGGAAGAGGCTTTGAAGAGGCTGGAAGACCTGGTGAGGAAACTCGAGGAAGGTAATCTTCCGCTGGAAGAGTCATTAAAGACTTTCGAGGAGGGGGTAAAACTTGTGCGGCTATGCACAGAAAAGATTAACCAGGTGGAAAAGAAAATAGAAATTCTTAAAGAAACCGAGGCAGGAGAATTGCTCAAGCTGCCGTATTCACCCGAAGAAGAAAATGGAAAGGAATCTTAATAAGCTACCTCAACATATTGCTTTTATCGTGGACGGTAATCGCAGGTGGGCTAAGTCTCACCATCTCCCGGTTACGGAAGGACACCGGAGAGGGGCGAACGTGGTAATGAGGATTATCAATGATTGCCTGGATTTTGGTATACCCATGGCTACTTTCTATATATTTTCCACAGAGAACTGGAAGAGGTCGGAAAGAGAAGTAAATTTTCTTATGAAGCTGGGGGAGTGGTGGATTGTAAATACGGTTGATGAATTGGGGAAAATGGGAGTGAAACTGAGAGCTATAGGCAGAATTGATGAGCTTTCTCCCCGTTTTAAATCATCAATTCACCAGGCCATGGAGAAGACAAAAGAGAATACTGCTTTTACTTTAAACATGGCCATAAATTACGGCGGAAGAAGGGAAATAATTGATGCGGTGAATAAGATTCTGCAGGAGGGGAAGAAAGAAACCTCGATAGAGGAATTCTCTGATTATCTCTATACCCGCGGGCTGCCGGACCCTGATTTACTCATCAGGACGGGCGGGGAACAGCGCATCTCGAATTTCCTGCTCTACCAGTCAGCATATACCGAGTTTTATTTTACCCCTATTTACTGGCCTGATTTCTCCCGTGAGGAATTTGAAAAGGCACTGAGAGATTATTCCAGACGAACAAGGAGATGGGGGAAATAGGTTTATTCAAACTGAGGAGCCCCTTTTCACCCTGCGGAGACCAGCCGAAAGCAATCCGGGAATTGACCGAGGGGCTGAGGAGGGGGTACAAATACCAGACGCTTCTGGGGGTTACTGGCTCGGGGAAGACCTACACCATAGCTCACGTTATAGCGAACATAGAAAAGCCCACCCTGGTAATTTCCCACAATAAGACATTGGCTGCCCAGCTCTATGCTGAATTCAGGGAATTCTTCCCGGAGAATGCCGTGGAGTACTTTGTGAGTTATTACGATTACTACCAGCCGGAAGCTTATGTGCCGCAAACCGATACTTACATAGAAAAGGACGCTTCTATAAATGATGAAATTGACCGCTTGAGGCTTAAAGCTACCTCGGCCCTGCTTTCCCGGAAGGATGTAATAATTGTAGCCAGCGTATCCTGCATTTATGGACTCGGTTCCCCGGAAGAATGGGAAGAGATAACCCTGAAGGTGGAAAGAGGCAGGGAATACAGAAGGAATCCTATCCTGGAAAGGCTCATTCAGATGCAGTATGAAAGAAATGACTACGAATTCCGCCGGGGTGTGTTCAGAATTAGAGGAGACATACTGGATATATTCCCCGCTTACGAAGAAAAAGCTATCAGGCTGGAATTCTGGGGAGAAGAATTGGAGAGCATTAAAGAGATTGACCCCCTTACCGCTAAAACTATTACAGAATTGGAACGGGTGGTCATTTATCCGGCAAAACACTTTGTCACTACGGAGCAAAGAATTAGAACGGCGATAGAAACTATCAGGCTGGAGCTGGAAGAGAGGCTTCAGGAGTTGCTTGCCCAGAACAAGCTCCTGGAAGCACAGAGATTAAAAACCAGGACCGAGTACGACCTGGAAATGCTGGAGGAACTGGGATATTGCTCCGGTATAGAGAATTATTCCCGCCATCTCTCCGGCCGTGCCCCCGGGGAAAGACCTTTTACCCTGATAGACTACTTCCCCCCGGATTTTCTTTGTGTGATAGATGAATCGCATGTTACCTTGCCTCAATTAAGGGGAATGTACCACGGCGACCGCTCCAGGAAAGAAACCCTGGTGGAATTTGGTTTCCGGCTTCCCTCTGCCCTGGACAACCGTCCCCTGAATTTCGAAGAATTTATTCCGCTTATCAAGCAGGCTATCTTTGTCTCTGCCACTCCCGGCCCTTTTGAGATGGAGAGGAGTCAGCAGATAGTGGAGCAGATAATAAGGCCCACGGGCCTGGTTGACCCGGTAATTACCGTAAGGCCTACCAGGAACCAGGTGGATGACTTGGTGGAAAGAATACAGGAGAGGGTGGTTAATGGAGAAAGGGTCCTGGTAACTACGCTGACCAAGAGAATGGCGGAGGACCTGGCAGAATACCTGCATGAACAGGGAATCAAGGTGAGATATATTCACTCTGAGGTGGAGACCCTGGAGAGGGCTGAAATCTTGATGGATTTAAGAAGGGGAGATTTTGATTGCCTGGTGGGAATAAATCTCCTGCGAGAAGGGATTGATTTGCCCGAGGTGTCCCTGGTAGCTATTCTTGATGCAGACAAGGAAGGATTCCTGCGCAGCGAGACCTCGCTGGTGCAGATAATCGGAAGGTGTGCCCGAAATGCTGCGGGAGAGGTGATAATGTATGCTGATGAGATTACTGAATCAATGAGAAAGGCAATAGCGGAAACAGAAAGAAGGAGAAGGATACAGGAGGAGTACAACAGGAAACACGGCATAACTCCCCAGACCATAAGAAAGGAAGTAAGGAATCTCCTGGAGGCCACCTCGGAGGTGAGGCGCAAAGGACTCAAACTGGTTTCTTCCCTCAGGGAGAGAAAAGCCGGGTACGGATTGGAGGAGGAGATGCTTATTGAGGAACTGGAAGAAGAAATGTTGCAGGCAGCGGCAAAGCTTGAGTTTGAAAAAGCTGCGGAACTGCGGGATAGAATCAGGGAGCTTAAAAGGGAGGCAGAGAGGCGAAAAGGCAGGATTTGATTATTTATAAAGGTCAGAAAAACTTTACTTTTATCCGTTTTTATCCGAAATTCCCTTAAGCCTGTTTAATCAATGGTATATTCTCGCTAATAGTGTTACAATGCTTGAAGTGATATGAACGGAGATATAATAGAGATTAATCCGGAGAGCTTTAAAAAGATTCAAAAGGCTGTCTCTATTGGTGCTAAGTACTTTGTGCTTTTCATTATTTTGATTATAGCCTTAAAGACTTCCTTTTATACCATACAGCCGGATGAAGTAGGGGTGGTGCAGAGACTGGGGCGGTTTACAAAAATCTCCCAGCCGGGGTTGCATTTCAAGCTGCCTTTTAGCATAGAACGGGTTACTCCGGTGAGAACCGCCTACGTATTCAAGGAGGAGTTCGGCTTCCGTACCCGCACTCCCGGGGTGAGAACAGTTTACGAAGGAAAGGATTACCCGGAAGAATCTCTTCTGCTTACCGGGGATTTAAATGTAATTAATGCGGAATGGATAGTGCAATTCAAGATTAACGATCCGGTAAAATATCTCTTTGAAATCAGGAATCCTCGCAAAACAATCAGAGATATTTCCGAGTCAGTAATGCGCCAGGTAATTGGGGATTATACTTTTGATGAGGTGCTCACTACCAAGAGAGTAGAGGTGAATGACCTGGTGCAGCAGAAAATGCAGAAAATATTGAATTCCTACCAGGCAGGTATCAACGTGGTAACGGTAAAACTGCAGGATGTTAATCCTCCCGACCCGGTAAAACCTGCATTCAACGAAGTGAATGAAGCAAAGCAAGAACGGGAAAAACTTATAAACCAGGCATGGGAGGTCTATAACCGCAGGATACCGGAAGCAAAGGGAGAAGCAAAGAAAATTGTCATGGAGTCAGAGGCCTATGCCACCGAAACAGTAAACGAGGCAGAGGGTAATGCAAAGAAGTTTTCTCTTATATTGCAGGCTTATAAAAAAGCGGAAGGGGTCACCGAAACCAGGCTTTACCTGGAAACCATGCAGGATGTGCTCCAGAAAGCCGGGAGAAAATATATTATTGATGCCGAGGAAAAGGGAATATTGCCCTTATTACAGTTAGAAAAATGAGTAAAAATAGAATTATTTCCCTTGTTATTCTCTTCCTTCTCTTCCTTGTGTGGGTAAGTAATCCTTTCTTTGTTTTGAACGAAGGAAAGCAGGCGATTATTACCCAGTTTGGCAAACCCATAGGAAGACCGATTACAGAAGCAGGACTGCATTT
>JALUVB010000266.1 GCA_027021085.1 bacterium | reverse complement strand
ACTACTAACTACCCGCTACCCGCTACTTCCCCACCATTTACTATTTACTGTTCACTGTTTACTATTTACTGCTTACTATCTTCCAGTCTACAGTCTAAAGTCTATGGTCTAAAGTCTAAAATGCCCCCCTCGCTACTCACCACTATCTCCTATTCCTACACATTCGCTTGACATGAGTTTTACCTTCTTCTATAATTCTCTCACCCGGCGCGATAGCTCAGGTGGTAGAGCGCGGGCCTGAAAAGCCCGGCGTCCCCCGTTCGACTCGGGGTCGCGCCACCAGGCATAAGTATCTTTTTGTTTTTTTAAGGATGGAATCTTGCATATGTCCAATTTTACCAAGAGAGTGCTTCCTGTGGGTAATCTTTCCGCAGAAGAATTGGCTCCTTGCCTGCACAAAGAGGGAATCAATCTCACCCCCCAGGAGGTGGGGAAAATCGCTGATATCCTGGGTAGAAATCCTTCTCTGGTAGAGCTTCATATATTCAATGTGGAATGGAGCGAACATTGTTCCTACAAAAGCAGCAAAAAAATTCTCAAAGAATACCTCCCCACTAAAGCACCTAACGTAATCATGGGGCCCGGGGAAGATGCAGGCATCGTTTACTTAACCACTCACCAGGGGGAAAGGTACGGGCTGGTAATCGCGCATGAATCCCATAACCATCCCTCCCAAGTCCTCCCGGTGGAAGGAGCTGCAACAGGCGTGGGAGGCATTGTGAGAGATGTTGACTGCATGGGAGCCGAGGTAATTGCAGTGGCGGACGGATTGAGATTCGGGGACCCGCAAGGTAAGTACCGGGAAAGAACCAAGTGGATTGCCGGAGGAGTGGTACAGGGAATATGGGAATATGCCAATGCCCTGGGAGTTCCCAATATCGGAGGGGACCTATACTTCAACGCATCGTTCGATGACAACTGCCTGGTAAATGTTGTAGCCATGGGGATTGTGAAGGAAAAGAACATCCTGCCTTCCAAGGTTCCAGAGGAAGCAAAAACCACACCTTACGACATTATCCTGGTAGGTAAACCAACAGATGCCTCCGGATTTGGGGGAGCCGCCTTTGCCTCTGAAATACTTGACGAGGAAAAAGAAGAGGAGAAAAAAGGGGCAGTGCAGGTACACGATCCATTTCTCAAAAATGTTCTGCTCATGAAAAAGGCAAACTACCAGGTATGGAAAGAGGCTGAAAAGAGAGGGTATGCCATAGGCA
The DNA here is from genome assembly GCA_027021085.1 of bacterium. Lineage (GTDB taxonomy): Bacteria > CAIJMQ01 > CAIJMQ01 > JAADFP01 > JAADFP01 > JAADFP01. The sequence continues at coordinate 9,161 of JALUVB010000266.1, read as the reverse complement.
TGAAAGACCTGGGAGCTGCCGGTATTTGCGGTTCATCTTCCGAGCTGGGAGCTGCCGGCAATATCGGAATGGATATCTACCTGGATGAGGTGCATGTAGCCATGGAAGGATTGCTCCCCGAAGTAATCCTTTGCTCTGAGACACAGGAACGTTACGTTCTTGCCGTTCCCCGGGAATTTACCCCGGAAGTATTAAGAATTTACAACGAGATATGGGAACTACCCCACATCTACGAGGGGGCACAAGCACGGGTAATAGGGAAAACCAGAAAAGATAAACAATACGTAGTATATTATAAAGGAGAAATAGTCTGCGATATTCCCATAGAAAAAATTACAGAGGGGATAGAATACGCACGTGCTTCCTCTCCTCCCCAAAGATTTTTCACCGAACCCGCCTACAAAATAGAAAACTTAAACCAGGTTTTCCTCAAGGTGCTTTCCTCCCCGAATATTGCTTCCCGTGCATACGTTTTTCGCTACTATGACACAGAGGTGCAGGGAAAAGCCGTTATCCGGCCAGGCGAGGCAGACGCAGGAGTAATGGCTCCCCTGGAAGAGATAGGCTCTCCAGTGGGCATCGCCTTTTCCATGGATGGAAACCCATTCTACGGAAGAATAGATCCCTACTGGGGCGGAGCAAACGCAGTAGCAGAAGCGATGCGGAACGTGGCCTGCGTAGGTGCCACACCCTGGTGCCTTACCGACTGCCTTAACTTCGGCAACCCGGAGAAACCCGAAGCATTTCATGACTTCGTGGAAGGAGTAAAAGGGGTATCCGAAGCGGCAAAGAACCTATGGCTCATGGAACACCCGGGGACTCCCGTTCCTATAGTTACAGGAAACGTAAGCTTCTACAATGAATCAGCAGCCGGGAAAGCCATTGATCCCTCCCCTATTGTTGGCTGCATAGGCATCCTAAATGATTACAGCAAAGCAATCACTTTAAACTTAAAAGAAGCAGAAGATGCTATTTACCTGGTGGGTAAACGCTACGACGAAATGGGAGGCTCTGAATTCTATCGGCTTATCCTTAATGAAATGGGAAGCAATGTTCCAAAGATAAGATGGGAAGAAGAAAGGAATAATCTTTATGCCATCATTGAAGCCATCAACAAGGGGACAGTAAAAGCCTGCCACGATATTTCCGAGGGCGGCCTGGGAATAGCTCTGGCAGAGATGATGGTAAATGGCAGAAACAAAAATAAGCTGGGAGCAGAGATTGACCTGAAAGGGGTGGAAGATACACTTCCCTCAGAAAAATTACTCTTTTCCCAGTCAAGTGGTTATATTGTAGAAGTCCACCAGGAAGAGATTTTTGAGAAAACAATGGAAGAACACGGCGCGTACTTCTTCAGAATAGGAAAAGTAACCAGCGAACCCTGTCTGCAAATATCTCTGGAAGGGAAAAATATCATTAACCTTTCCCTGGATGAATTGCTGCGTATCTGGCAGGAGTCAGTACCACAAGCCTTCCGATAAAATTTTTATTAGGGTGCTCAAAAACCCATTTCTTCCAAAGCAGATTTATAAGCCTTGTAAACTCTTTTCTCAAAGCATACTATAACTATCTTTTCCAGTGTCCTATTATGAGCAAGGAAGTTTTTTATTTCCCTGAGCGCAATTCTGACTGCCCTCTCCAGGGGAAACCGGTAAGCACCCGTACTAATGGAAGGGAAAGCAATAGTCTTTACAGAGTGCCTTTCTGCCAGGGCTAAACTATTCCTGTAACACTTTGCCAGCAATTCATCTTCCGCACGATTTCCACCTCGCCATACAGGGCCGACCGTATGAATAACCCATTTAGCCGGGAGATTATATCCCCCGGTAATCCTTGCCTCTCCCGTAGGACATCCTCCCAACTTTCTGCATTCCTCCAATAAGGCCGGGCCCGCTGCACGGTGAATAGCCCCGTCCACTCCCCCACCTCCCAGAAGGGAAGTATTGGCAGCATTTACAATCGCATCTACTTTCTGCCGGGTAATATCACCCTCTATAATTTCTAATCTATCTTCCATTTAATTTTTAATATTACCGGTATCCCCTGACCACCAGGACTATACCTGCTTACTTTTCTCCGATTCCTGCTTGCCTTTTTCCAGGAGTTTTATACCGGTAATTTCTGCTCTTTCGTCCTCTGCCTTACAAAAATCGTAAATATTAAGCAGGGCAACAGTTACAGACAAAAGTGCCTCTAATTCCATCCCTGTTCTGTCCTTACCCCTCACCTCTGAGATGGCCACAATTCCGTCCTCTTCCAGGGAAAACTTAACCTCTACCTTATCTATCTTTACCTTATGCGCCAGGGGAATCAAATAGGGGACCCATTTAGCCGCTACGATGCCGGAGGATTCCGATAACGAAAGCACATCTCCCTTTCGCAACTGCTTCTTTTTTATTTTCTCCACTGTTACCCCGGAAAGTATAATCTTTCCCTGGGCAGAAGCCCACCTAAGAGATGCTGGTTTCTCGGAAACGTCAACCATGGAATATTTCATTTCATCCTCCCGGAGAATGGAACAGCTCTGAAAAAAGTAGGACTATTCTTTTTTACCCGCAAAGAGAGATTCCCATTCCTGTATATTGTCCAATTGGTGGACAGCATTGATATCGTAACTTTCCCTGCCAGGGATTTCCACCGTATGCAGAGGCAGCCCATCGTTTATAAACTCCCGGTATACCTTGGTCAGGTAATACTCTCCGGCTGCATTATTGTTATCCAGGCGCCGGAGACGTTCATAAATACTTCTGGTATAACAACATAAATAACCCGCATGCACCTCTTTAATGTGTTTTATATCCTCACCAGCATCTTTCGCTTCCACAATATCTATAAATTTGCCCTCTTTTCTTATAATCCTTCCCTTTGACCCGGGGTCAGGCAAAGAAGCCACCGCAAAAGTGATTTCTGCTTTGCTCTGTATATGTTCAGTAAGAAGGACAGAAAAGGTAGAAGAAGTAATCAGGGGTTTATCAGCAAAACTCATCAGTAAAATCGCATTTCTCTTTTCCAGGAGAGGAGCCGTGGAGAGCAGCGCATGGCCTGTTCCCAGGGGTGATTCCTGAATGGCAAAATTAATGGGCACCTCAAAACCTTCCAGCACCTCTCTGACTTCCTCGTGTTCCGGGCCCACCACGATAACTATTTCCTCCACCAATGGCTTCATAGCTCTTAAAACATGCTTTATTATTTCCTCTCCCCTGTAAATATCCAGGAATTTATGCTTCAACCTGTGATAGCGGGAACTCCTCCCCCCCGCCAGGACGATTCCAATAACACTATGTTCTTTCACGGAGGCAATTTTACACAAAAGCGAGCATTTTTACAAATTTTCCGCCTTATTGATATGATATAATTGATTAGTTTATTCAATTAGTTAGATAGTAAGGTTCTGGCAGGATGGCAAAGAGATGGCACCGCAACCTGTACCACTTAGGAGTAGGGATACTATTTCCCTTAGGGTATTACTTTGCTTCTTCTAAGCTCTGGCCCGCTCTTTTTACTGGTTTTCTTCTGTTGCTCGTTCTGATCTTTGAAATAGAAAGGTTTACCCACCCTAGCTTTAACAACTGGGTATTCCGCAATATAAGAGGCCTGGTAAAGGAAGAGGAAAGGAAAAAACCTATCGGCACCACTTTTTTCCTTATAAGTGTGCTAATCACCATCCTGGTATTCCCAAAATTCATCGGGGTAGCTGCTCTTACTTTTCTTGCCCTGGGAGATGTATCAGCAGCAGTAGTAGGGGAAAAATGGGGCAGAATAAAAATATTTAATAAGACACTGGAAGGTTTTTTAGGCTTTTTTATCGTAGCCCTCCTTAGCGGTTGGTTTCTCTCCCGTTATTACCCTCAACTTACTCCTCTTTTAATCTTTGCCGGTGCTCTTACCAGTGCAGTAGTAGAAATTCTCCCCCTACCCCTGGATGACAATTTTACTATCCCTTTAATCGCCTCTTTAATAATGTGGGGGATCTATTAAATGAATTACCATATTACCCGGAAGGAACCCTTTGCTTCCTCGCTTAGAGTCCCGGCAGATAAATCCATTTCCCACCGTGCTTTAATCTTAGGCAGCCTGGCAGAAGGAGAAAGCAGGGTGGAAAATTTACTCGAATCCCGGGATGTCCTGGCTACCCTTGAAATACTCAAAAAACTGGGCAAAACCATAGAAAAAGAGGGAGAAGCCTGGATAATAAAAGGCAGAGGCTGGAAAGAACCGGAAGATGTGCTTAATGCAGAAAACTCCGGAACCACGGCCAGGCTGATTCTGGGAATCCTCTCCCGGCTTCCCTTCTTTTCCGTGATAACAGGAGACAATTCCCTCCGCAGAAGACCCATGGACAGGGTAATCCAGCCCCTTACCCTTATGGGAGGAAAATTCTGGGCAAGGCAGGATAAGTATCTGCCCGTAGCAGTAAAGGGAAACAGACTTTCTCCTATTAGCTATACCCTGCCCATCCCAAGTGCCCAGGTCAAATCATCTATTATACTGGCGGCCCTGGGAATTCCCAAATATTCCACAATAATTGAACCACTTCCCTCCCGGGACCATACCGAAAGGATGCTTAAATACATGGGAGGAGACATCCGGAGAGAAGGAAGTAAAATCATAGTAAGCGGTAAGGCAAAATTAAGAAGCCGATATTTTTGTGTGCCGGGCGATTTCTCTTCCGCCGCTTTCTTCATTGCCCTGTCTGCACTTATAGAAGGAAGCTCACTTACCATAAAAGATGTAGGCCTGAATCCCACTCGAACAGGATTTTTAAAAGTATTAGAGAAGATGGGCGCAAAAATAAAAATTAGCCGGAAGGGAGAGACCTGGGAACCGCGCGGAGACATAGAAATAGAAGGGAGTAAACTTTCCCCCATAGCCTTGCAGAGAGAAGACATCCCTGGCGTAATAGACGAAATACCCCTTATAGCGCTTCTGGCCACACAGGCAGAAGGAGAAAGTAGAATTGAAGGAGCAGAAGAATTACGGGTAAAGGAATCTGACCGTATAAAAACTACCGTGGATAATCTCCGGCTTATGGGAGCAGATATCCAGGAACGGCCTGATGGAATGATAATCAAGGGCCCTGCGGCTCTAAAAGGAAACCGGGTAAAAAGCAACGGTGACCACAGAATTGCCATGATGCTCTCTATAGCCGGCAGCATCGCCGAAGGCGAAACTATCGTAGAAGGAACCGAATGCGTGAACATCTCCTTTCCCAACTTCTTTAATCTGCTGAAGGATATATGAAGCTGTCCCGCAGAGACCGGAGTCTCCTGGGTGTACTGATTTTATTCTCCCTATGGAATTACCTGGTTTACTTTCGCGGTATGCGTTTCTTCCTGGTGCCCTCTGCTTCCATGGAACCAACCTTGAAACCCGGGGATAAGGTGATAACCTTTCGCACAAAAGAGATAAACAGAGGGGACCTGGTAGTCTTCATTAATCCCCTGGATAAAAAAGAGATATTAGTGAAAAGAGTGATAGCCCTCCCGGGAGAAACCATAAGCATAAAAGATGGAAAAGTTTTTATAAATGGTGTCTACCTCTACGAACCATACATAAAAAATCCTCCTGCCTATTACCTCCCCCCTATTAAAATACCGGAAGGCTATTACTTTGTGCTGGGGGACAACCGCAATAACTCGGAAGACTCCTCGGTGTATGGCCCCATTCCCAGAAAGCTTATCCGGGGAAAGGATGTTTTTATCTACTGGCCTCCTTCCCGCTGGGGGAAAATCTCGGGGAGTAAGTAAAAAAATGATTATAACCATTGACGGACCTTCCGGTGCAGGAAAAACTTCCCTGGCCAAGAGCCTGGCCAGGAGACTTGGTATAATATACTTAGACTCCGGCGCACTGTATAGAGCTATTACCCTGGAAGCATTAAAAAAAGGTTTTGACAAAGACCGTATAATAAAATCGATCCTTCCCGGGTTGAAATTAACCATAAAAATAGCAGAGAAAATGCGCCTATGGATAAATGGGGAAGAGATAACGGAAGAGATAAGAAACCCGGAAGTTACCCGTGAAATCTGGTGGGTGTGCCGTATTCCCCAGGTAAGAGAGAAAGTGAATAACATTTTACGGGAGTACGCCAGAAACAGGAATGTAGTAGTGGAAGGAAGAGACATGGGAAGCGTGGTATTCCCCCATGCTTCCTACAAGATATACCTCACAGCATCATTAGAAGAACGGGCACGCAGGAGATGCAAAGAATTGAAGGAGAAAGGAAAAGAAGCTCACTTTACCCAGGTAAAGAACGCGATAGAGGAAAGGGACAAAAGAGACTCCAAAAGGAAATTAGCTCCGCTTACTGTGCCCAAGGGGGCACTATTCATAGATAATACGCACCTTTCCATAGAGGAAACCATAGACCAAATACTTGCATTTATAAATAGAGATGAAAATTAACTTACTCTACGCATTTTTGCACTCAATCGGGAGATTCATTCTCTGGGCATTATTCCGCCTGGAGAACATCGGGGCAGAAAATATTCCCAGGAAAGGGAGGGTTATCCTGGCTGCCAATCATGCCAGTTTCCTTGACCCGGTATTGATAGGCACCGCCTGCTCACGCCAGATGTTCTTCCTGGCAAAAGCCGAGTTATTCGAGGGGTTTTTCTTCCCCTTATTTCTGAGAAAAATCAATGCCATTCCCATGGACAGGGATAACGCATCTGCGCTGACCTTTCGCAAATTAAGAGAAGTGCTCAAGGAAGAAAAAGTAGTCCTGCTTTTTCCCGAAGGAACCCGCAGTAAAGACGGGAAACTACAGGAGGGGAAGCCAGGCGTAGCCTTCATATCGTATCTCACTTCCTCACCCGTTATCCCTACATTCATAGAGAACAGCTTCAAAGCACTCCCCCCCGGCGCCAAGATGCTCTCACCGGTTAAAATCACGGTTAAATTTGGCAAGCCGCTATATCCGCAGGGAAAAGGAAATAAAGAAAATTATAAAAAATTCACCTTCCTGATTATGGAAGAGATACGAAAACTGCAAAGCCATCCTTGACGGCAACCCACAGACCGGGACAGAAAGAAAACAGAGTGAAGTGAGCAGGCAGATACTTCGGGTCGGGTAAAAGCAGCTCACTGGTCTCCCGGGAGGGAGGGATTAGCCGGCAGGCGAGAAGAGCGGGCAGCAGGGCACCCAATCAAGTGCCATACTACATCCTTCTTCCTTTTAGAATTCCCACTATCAACCAGAGCCCAAGGAAACCCGAAAGGACATATCCGGCAATCCCCAGAGAGGGAAGTCCCAGCCATTTAGGGCCTTTACCCGAAACAATTATGAGGGAAGAGGCAACAATAAGCGAAGCTATGATAAGACTGAAAGAAATTCTATAGGAAGACTTATCTATGGTAGAGGTAAAATCTTTCAACCCCCTGTGTTCAAAAGCAACATTCACATATCCCTTTTTCAATATATTCCTGAGAGAATCTATTAGTCCCGGCAAATCATGAGAAAAACTTGAGAGTTCCTCGCCCAGTTTCCCCAACTGCTTGATTACCTGGGAAAGCGAAATATTCTGTTTCAAGGATTTCAGTAAAACATCCTTCATCTCTAACACGATATCCTTTTCAGGAGCAAGCAGAACATACACTCCCTCCCAGGTCAAAAGTGCCTTAAACATTAGGGAAAGATTATAAGGAAGGCGTAATTTGAATTCCCTGAATATCTGCAAAAGGTCACCGATAATCTGTGAAATCTTTAACTGGGCAAGAGGTATACCCTGGTATTTGTTCATAAATTCTTCCAATTCCCATTCCAGTCTTTCCTTATCAATCTCCTCCGGGAACATCTTTAAAGTATGCAGTCCCCTCATTACTTTCTCCACATCCCCCTCTATTGAATAATATAGCAAGGAGACAATAACCCGCCTCTTTTCCTCACTCAATCTTCCTATTATCCCCAGGTCAAGGAAATAAATATTTCCCTCCTTATCCACTATTATGTTCCCGGGGTGAGGGTCTGCATGAAAGATACCGTAGCAAAAAATCTGTTCCAGGATTGAATCGGTTAACTTCTTACCTATCGCCTCACTCATAGAACTCTTCTTCTCTATAATCTCTCTGAGCTTGTCCCCTTCAATATATTCCGTTACCAGAAGGGAGTGCGTGGAAAACTTCTCAAATACCCTGGGAACCTTAATAACTTTATCTTTCTCTAAAACATTTCTGAGCAGGGAAATATTCCGCGCCTCTATAAGGAAATTAAGCTCCTGGTTTACCGATTTCTCAAACTCTTCCACAATTTTCATCGGCTCATAAACCCGTAGCTCCGGCACAAACCTTTCCATAAGATGGGCTAAAGTATGAAGAATGCGAATATCCCCCTTTATCTGTTCCTCCACTTTAGGCTTTTTAACCTTCAGCACCACCTCCTCTCCCGTGTGAAGCCTTGCCCTATGCACCTGCGCCAGGGACCCGGAAGCTATGGGAATCTCATCTATACTGGCAAACATAGACTCCTTCTCTTTCAGAGCCTGGTGAATCACAGAAAAAATTTCTTCTTTTTTTACCGGTGGTATTTCATCCTGCAGTTTCTCCAACTCCCGTAGTAACGGCAGGGGAACCAAATCAGGTCGAGTACTGAGAATCTGTCCGAATTTTATAAATGTAGGGCCTAACTCCTCGCATATCATCCTCACCCTCACAGGCAAAGCCAAGACGGTTTTCTCCTTGCTTTCCCTGCTTCCCGGAGTTATACGCAGTTTTCCCCTGAGCCTTAACTTCTCCAGAATCATACGGAAACCGTACTTCACGAAGACATTCACGATTTCCTGATAACGGTGAATAGGAATGGGCCGCCTGAGTAAAAATTTCTCCATGCTTTAATGATACCAGATATGCAGAAAGAGTTGAAATAAAAGCTGTAATTAAGGTATAATTCTGCCCGAGGGACGTTAGCTCAACTGGTAGAGCAACGGACTCTTAATCCGTGGGTTGGGGGTTCAAGTCCTCCACGTCCCACGCGAGGGTGGCGGAACTGGTAGACGCGCTGGATTTAGGATCCAGTGGGGAAATCCCGTGGGGGTTCAACTCCCCCCTCTCGCACCAGACCAGGGTTTCTGTTAAAATATAGGGCTTAAGAGGATTTGGCAGTTACAAGTTTTAAAAATAAAGCAGGTGATGGCGGGATTGGTTATCTCGGGCAGCCATTGCAT
>JALUVB010000265.1 GCA_027021085.1 bacterium | reverse complement strand
AAAGCAGGTGATGGCGGGATTGGTTATCTCGGGCAGCCATTGCATAGTTAAGTTAGATTTTTTCTCGCGGGTGTAGCTCAGTTGGTAGAGCATCACGTTGCCAACGTGAGGGTCAGGGGTTCGAGTCCCCTCACCCGCTCTACACGGAGAAAAGGGAGGAAGAAATGGAAGTAACGGTGCAGGATAAAGAGAACTTCGCTAAACAGTTGGAAGTAGTTATTCCCCGGGAAGAAGTGGGAAAAAGGCTACAGGAAGCTTACGACAAAATAAAGAAAGATGCCTTTGTGCCTGGATTTCGCAAGGGGAAGGTGCCTCTTACCATATTGAAATTTCACTTTGGCAAAGCCATAGAAGCAGAAGTTAAGGAAAAGATGCTGGAAGAGTTTTACCAGCAAGCAATAGAGAAAGAAAAGTTGCAGGTAGTTGGCTCGCCGAAGTTTGAAGAGATAGATTTTCGGGAAGGAGAACCATTTAAGTTCAAAGTGGCAGTAGAAGTGATCCCCCCCGCTGAAATAGGAGATTACAAGGGAATCGAGGTAGAAGTAGAAAAAGTGGAAGTTACTGAAGAAGACGTGGACGCAGTGGTGGAGATGAAAAAAGAAGAATTGGCACAATTCCAATCTACCGACAGACCTGCCACAAAGGGTGACGTAATCCTGGTAGATGTTACCATAGAAAAGGATGGCAAGGTTTTACAGACGGCAAAGGAACTCAAAATAAAATTGGGAGATAAAATTTTGCCTGCCGAGGTGGAAAAGGCAATTGCAGGGATGAAGAAGGGTGAAGAGAAAAAAATCACGGTGAAAGAAGAAGACCTTGATTACGTGGTGAAACTGAATGATGTGCAGGAAAAACGGCTTATCACCCTGGACGAAAGCGCTCTCAAATCCTTGGGTGGATTTAAAACCGTGGAGGAGTTAAAAGACAAGATCAGGAAGGAACTGGAAGAACTGGCCAGAAGAAGGGAAGAAGATCTACTGGAGAACAAGATACTGGAAAAAGTAATAGAGAACTCTAAGATAGAAGTACCGCCTACCCTGCTTAAAAACATAACCGAATATTACAAAATGGGAACCTCGAATATAGATGATGCAAAGGCTAAGGAGATAGCCACCCAGGAAATTAAAAAAATGCTGGTTATACAGGAAATAGCCAGGAAGGAAGGGGTCCAGGTTACTGACGAAGAGCTGGAGCAAAAGCGAAAACAAATTATGGAAGAAGGAACTCCGGGGGAAAAGAGAAAATGGCTGCCGGAAGAGAAGAAGGAGGATTTAAGAGAGCATCTTTTAAGAGAAAAAGTTATCGAGTTCCTGAAGAAAAACGCTAAAAAGAAGACAAAGAAGAAACTCATCCTTACCCCCGAGGAAGCCAAGGAATTATCCGGGAAAAAAGGCGGTAAGAAAGAAGCATGGAAAGAAGAAAAGGGAATTATAATACCAAAGGAGTAAAAATGCTTGTTCCCGTAGTAGTAGAACAAACAGGAAGATATGAAAGAGCTTATGATATATTCTCGCGCTTGCTAAAGGACCGCATAGTAATGCTCGGGGTACCCATAGATGATAATGTAGCTAACCTGGTTATTGCCCAGTTGCTTTACCTGGAGTCAGAGGACCCGGATAAAGATATTTACCTGTATATCAATAGTCCCGGGGGATATGTAACTTCAGGGTTGGCCATTTACGATACCATGCAGTTTATTCATCCTGACGTTTCCACCATCTGTGTGGGACAGGCGGCAAGTGCTGCTGCACTTCTGCTGGCTGCGGGAGCAAAAGGAAAACGCCTGGCCCTGCCCCATTCCCGCATATTAATCCACCAGCCTGCCGGAGCCATTTCAGGACAGGCAACTGACATCAGCATCCATGCAAAGGAAATACTTCAGACAAAGGAAAAGTTGAACCAGCTCTTTGCCCATCACACGGGACAACCTATCGAAAAGGTAGCCAGGGACACAGACAGAGACTTTTTTATGTCACCGGAAGAAGCAAAAAAATACGGAATTATAGATGAGATTATCACCATTCGCAAAGATATGCGTTAGCTCTCTTCTCTTTTTCGCCTTGTTCTATCCTCTTTACGGCGGAGAAAAAGAGAGAGCCGCGAAATTATGTAAAGAAGGAAATTATAAAGAAGCAAGTGCAATTCTCTGGAATATTATCAAAAACCAGGAGGAAGAGTTAGAGAACCGCAAGAAGGTAATAGAATTCTACCGGAGCGAAATTGAAAGGCTGGAAAGGGAGAAAAAAGAGATAGGCAAAGGAGTAGAGCAGGCTACAGTAAATCTTGATGCTGCAAGGTTATTCAGGGAAGGCTGGAAATGGCAGCATAAAGGTATTTTTGATGCAAAAGACGAGAAGGAGAAAAGAGAGTATCTAAACAAAGCTGTTGGAATTTTTCGCCAAATTGTGGTAAGGTATCCACAAGCTGAAAAGGCAGATGATGCCCAGTTCAGACTGGGTAGGATATACTTCGCTTTTTTGAAAGAATATGGTAAAGCCGAGGTGGAATTGCGAAGGTTGCTGGAGATGTATCCAGATAGTGAATTTGTTGATGAAGCAAAAAGAATGCTGGAGAAACTAAAATGAGAACGTACTTTCCCAAGAAAAAGGATTTAGAAGAGCTTTCCCACTCCTGGTACCTTGTAGATGCAGAGGGTAAAGTTCTGGGAAGGCTGGCTTCCCAGATAGCCAAAATTTTACAGGGGAAACATAAGCCTCAATACACCCCCCATCTGGACCTGGGGGATTATGTGGTGGTAATTAATGCAGAAAAGGTAAAATTAACCGGGAAGAAAGAAAAAGAGAAGATGTATTACCATCATTCAGGATACGTAGGAGGGTTAAAGAGCAAAACAGTAGAGGACCTGAGAAAAAAGAAACCCGAAGAGATTATACAGCATGCTGTGAAGGGGATGCTTCCCAAAACTCCCCTGGGCAGGAAGATGTTCAAGAAACTCAAGGTTTATAAAGGCAATTTCCATCCCCACCAGGCACAAAACCCTCAGAATATTGAGCTGGTCTCTTCACGTCCTGGTATTACTACCTCGGGGAACAACGGTCAGGAAGGAGCTTAGAAAATGAGTTATTATGCTACCGGAAGAAGAAAAGAATCTGTAGCCCGGGTATGGCTGGAACCGGGGGAAGGCAAAATAAAGGTAAACGGGAAGGCTCTGGAAGAATATTTCCCCCGTCTGGACCACCAGAAGTTAATAACTGAGCCATTAGAAATCACAGGGGTCAAAGAGCAGTTTAATATCAAGGCAACAGTTTCAGGCGGAGGTATCTCCGGGCAGGCGGGCGCAATTACTCTGGGAATCGCCAGAGCCCTGGTAGAAGCGGAAGGAGAGCTAAAGGATTCACTGAAGAAAAAAGGTTTCCTGAAGCGGGACCCCCGGAAAAAGGAGAGGAAGAAGTATGGGCTCAGGAAAGCTCGCCGGGCAAGGCAGTACTCCAAGAGATAAAAGTTATCATTTCCGCATATTAGGTCAGGACCTGATTATCCGGACGGATAAGAGCCCTGAGTACCTGGAATCACTGGTGAAGTTCATCGAGGATAAAGCATCCGGGATAGCAGAGCCTTCCTTTTTAAGAAAGGTTCTCCTGCTTCTCCTGGAAATCTCTGATGAACTTTTTACGGAGAAAAAGAAACTGGCAAAAGAAAAAAAGGAATGGGGGAAAAGAATAGATACTCTCATCGCTTCATTGCCCGAATAATTCTATTCATAAAACTTTAATACCTGGCAAAAATCTGCTAAAATAATAGAAAGAAGTTTAAGGAGGGAGAAATATGGCACACAAAAAAGGACAGGGAAGTTCGTCAAATGGCAGAGACAGCATAGGAAAGAGACTGGGGGTGAAAAAATACAGCGGGGAATGGGTAAAGGCAGGAAATATTATCATAAGGCAAAGAGGTACTCGTTTTAAGCCGGGGAAAAACGTGGGGTTAGGAAATGACTTTACTCTCTTTGCCCTTGCGGACGGGTACGTTAATTTCCAGAGGAACAAAGTTAATATCCTCCCTTCTATCTAAGGGTAACTCTCAGCTCCAGGCAATTTAAAACTTTTGGCTTGCTCAGAAACAGTGAGGGATATGTAGTGAAAGCTATTACTATTTTAGGCTCTACCGGCTCTATCGGAAGAAATGTTTTAGAAGTTATTTCTCAATTCCCGGAGAAATTCAAGGTTGTTGGGCTTACTTCCAACCGCAGGGTAGATATACTAATTGAACAAATACGTAAATTTAAACCCCAGTTTGTAGCTATCGGGGAGAGAAAAGAAGCCGAGTATCTGAAAAAAACCTTCCCTTCCCTGAAAATAGAGGCAGGAGAAGAGGGTATTGAAAAAGTAGCCGGTCAGAAAGCAGACCTGGTGGTAGTATCAATCGTGGGGATGGCCGGACTTAAGCCCACGCTTTCCGCCATAAGAACAGGCAACGATATAGCATTGGCCAACAAAGAAATACTGGTAGCCGGTGGAGAAGTATTCATGCAGGAGATAAAAAGAGCCGGAATAAAACTCTTTCCCCTGGACAGTGAACACTGCGCTATCTTCCAGATACTGGAAAGATTCTCCCCGAAGGCACTGAAGAAAGTAATTATTACCGCTTCTGGAGGACCATTCTATAATTTAAGCCGGGAAGAACTTGCTACAATTACGTCAAAAGATGCATTAAAGCACCCTGTCTGGAAAATGGGCAGGAAAATAACCATTGATTCCGCCACTTTGATGAACAAAGGGTTCGAAGTCATCACTGCCCACTGGCTATTTGGGATAGACTGGAATAGAATAGAGGTAGTGATTCATCCCGAAGCAATTGTTCATGCTATGGTGGAAATGATAGACGGAACATCTTTAGCCTTTATCTCGCCTCCTGACATGAAACTGCCTATACAATTCATTCTCACCTATCCGGAAAGAGTACCTTCTCCCTGTTCTCTCGCCATTTCTGAATTTAACAAACTCTCCTTTTTCCCTCCTGATGAGAAAAAATTTCCTGCTCTCCGTTTAAGCCGGGAAGCCGGGGAAAAGGGAGGGACTTATCCCGCTACTTTGAATGCTTCCAATGAGGTAGCGGTAGAGGCATTCCTGGAAGGGAAAATAGGGTTTCATTCCATATGGGAAATATGCGACGAGGTACTATCTCGCCATCAGCCCTGTCTCAATCCCGGGTGGAAAGAGATACTTTCGGCAGATTCCTGGGCACGGGAGGTGACTCGCAAAATAGTGGAGAATTATGCGAAAGTTTTTTCTCCTACTTAATGTAATTCTGGCTGTTTCTCTGCTGGGAATAATATGGTCATCCGCCAATTTTTATCAAAAAAGTAAAGAAGCAGTAAATCCCTCCGGGAAAGAAAACATCAGAATTAAAACCCAGAGCAGGCCATTATCTTATTATTCAATAATAGAAAGAAAGAATTTCTTTTCCCTATCTCCCCTCTTTAAACCTGTTGCCACTCTTCCTCCCGTAAAGAAAGAATTAAATTTAAAACTCAAGGGAACAGTAGTGGGTAAAGAAGCTTTTTCCTTTGCTGTAATAGAAGATACCAAATCCCGCAAGCAGGACCTTTATAGAGTCGGGGACTCCATCCGCAACCTGAAAATAACTAAGATAACAGAAAATGAAGTTATTCTTCAGGGCGCAGAAGGCCCGTTATCCCTCACTTTATCGGAAAAACTTCCCTCCTCTCTTGCTTCCCTTCCTGAAACAGAGGTAAGAGTGGTCTCCCGTAAAGAAATAGAAGAGGCTAAGAGAAATGTTAACCAGATATTTTCCCAGGTAAGAATTTCTCCCTTCTTCAAAAGTGGTAAAATGGAGGGGTTCCGGGTAAATTATATAATTCCGGGAAGCATGGTGGAGAAGATGGGAATAAGAAAAGGGGACATAATCAA
>JALUVB010000264.1 GCA_027021085.1 bacterium | reverse complement strand
TTGTGCTTACTATTCTTTATAACTTCTTACTCTATAGGCAAAGAAAAAGAATTGGTATCCATAAATTTCAACGGGGTAGATATAAACGTGGTTACCAAGTTCGTCTCTGAGGTTACCGGGAAAAACTTCCTTTTAAGCGACCAGGTAAGGGGAAAAGTAACTATTATTTCTCCCACAAAAATTCCTACTGACGAAGTGTACAAAGTATTTGAATCCATATTGGAGATAAAAGGGCTGGTAGCCATTCCCTCTGGCGAAGTAATCAAAATCATCCCGGCACGAGAAGCGAAACAATCCCCCCTGCCCGTAAATATCGGGAAAGAAGCAAGGGAAATTGTTTCCGAGGACAGGATGTTGACCCAGTTGGTTCCCCTGGAATATGCAGAGGTAACCCAGCTGACCCCCCTTCTCTCCCCCCTGATTACCCCTGACGGACACCTCACCTCCTATGCACCCACCAACACCCTCATTATCAGCGACTATGCCTCCAATATTAAAAGGATACTTACGGTAATAAATAAACTTGACCAACCAAGTGCAAGGATGGAAACAGAAATCATTTCCCTGGAATTTGCTTCTGCCACCCAGGTAGCCCAATCAATTACTCAGGTCCTGGAGAGCACGGCAGGCAAGCTCCCCCCTTCCCGGAGTTACAGGGGCTCATCACGGGTACGCTCTACCGTGACTATTCCTTCGCTCCCTTCCCAGCCCCGGATAATCCCGGATGAAAGAACGAATTCTTTAATCGTGGTGGCAAGCACGCCGGATATGGAAAGAATAAAGAAATTGGTAAGAAAACTGGATATTCCAGCACCCAGGGGCAAGGAGAGAATACAGGTTTACTACCTGGAAAATGCTGATGCTGAAGATGTAGCAAAGGTACTTACCTCAACTTCTATTCTAAAAAAAGGCAGACAAACTGCCAGCTCTTCAGGACTCAAACAACCAATAAGCATAGTAGCTGACAAAGCAACAAACTCCTTGATTATCAGCGCTTCACCCCAGGAATACGAAGATATTGAAAAGGTTATAAAAAAACTGGATATAATGCGAGCACAGGTCCTGGTGGAAGCAATTATCGCCGATATTAATGCGGAGAAACTGTTCAATTTAGGGGTGGAATGGGCAGGAACCAAACAGAAAGGAGAAGTAGAAGTAGCTGGAGGGACAAAGTTCAAAATGAATTACGCCAAGCCCGAGGAAACAGTTGCGGGGATGAGCGGATTACTTATAGGATATTTAAAAGGAGGCACGCTGGGCGGATTACTGCAGGCATACCAGAAAAACACTGGATTCAATGTCCTTTCCACTCCCCACCTTCTTACCATGGATAATGAAGAAGCCAAGATTGTGGTAGGGAAAAATGTACCTTTTGTAACCTCCTCCCGCATTACCGAACAGGAGACAGTAGTGAGAAGCTACGAATACCGTGACGTGGGAATAATTCTCACCATCACTCCCCACATAAACCAGGAAGGCATGGTAAGGTTAAAAATTCACCAGAAAGTCACCAACTTAACCCCGCAATCCCTCACTGCAGAGGCTCCGGTAACAAACAAGCGGGAAGCTGAAACTACCGTTACCGTGCAGGACAAGGCCACGTTGGTTATAGGGGGGTTGATGAGAAATGATAAGACCGAGGTAATAAGCAAGGTGCCCATTCTGGGCGATATTCCCCTCCTGGGATATTTCTTCAGGCGCAAAGAAACTACCTCGGAAAAAAGGAACCTGGTTATCTTTATCACTCCCCATATCGTGCGCACCGCGGCAGAAGCGGAAAAAATTAGGAAAGAAAAAGAAGAGAAACTTAAAGAGTTTAAAGCAAATAATGCAAAGTCTTAAAGAATTCCTTGTAGGTGAGAACCTCGTAACCCCGGAAGAGTGGGAGAAAGCTGAGAAAGAGGCAAGAAATCAAAGAAGAATAGACGAAGTTCTGCTGGAAAAGGGGTTTATAGACGAATATACACTCCTCCAGGCACTCTCTACCCTCCTGGATATACCATACAAGGAAGAAATAAAACGGGAAGAGATATCATCAGAAATACTAAAAACAATCCCCCTGCCCATACTAAAAGAAAAAAAGGTTATTCCTCTCCGCTGCACAAAAGATACCCTTGAACTGGCTACCTACGACCCTCTTTCTCGGGATAACTTAGAAGAACTTTCCCTTCTTTCAGGGAAAATACTCAAGACGGTTATTTCCCCCCGAGAACAAGTAGAAAAAGGGTGGGAAGAGTTGCGCCACCCTGTCTCACGTGCGGACGATGTATTCGAGATTACAGAAGAAATTAAAAAAGAGGAAGAGGAAAAAGAAGACGACCTTCTGGACCTGGCGCACAAACCCCCTATAATCAAGTTTGTCAACCTGGTGCTTTACGAGGCCCTGAAAATGCGCGCCACCGACATCCACATAGAACCTCTGGAAAAAGGAGGTAGAATTCGTTACCGGGTAGACGGAATTCTGCACGAGATATCCACTCCCCCACCCCATTACCTTCCCGCTATTATCTCCCGCATAAAAGTAATGTCCAACCTTAACATTGCTGAGAGAAGGCTGCCGCAAGACGGGAGATTCTGGATAAAACAGGAAGGAGAAGAAATCGATGTGCGAGTCTCTATCATCCCCACGCTCTGGGGGGAGAGAGTAGTACTGCGCTTACTTCACCGGGCTCAACTTCTTAGCCTGGAAGAACTGGGACTGGAGAAGGAAAACTTTCAGAAACTCAAAGAATTAATAACCCTGCCCAACGGAATAATTCTGGTTACCGGACCTACAGGAAGCGGGAAAACTACCACCCTTTATGCTGCCCTTACCCGCATTAACTCTCCTGAAAAAAACATAATTACCATCGAAGATCCCGTGGAGTACCAACTCAATGGAATAGCCCAGATACAGGTAAAACCCTCGATAGACCTGACCTTTGCCAACGGATTGAGGTCAATTCTCAGACATGACCCGGACATTATCTTGATAGGCGAGATGCGGGACCAGATGACAGCAGAGATTGCCATTCGTGCCTCTCTTACCGGCCATCTTGTCTTCTCTACCCTGCATACAAATGATTCAGCCAGTGCTATCACCCGGCTCATAGATATTGGGATTGAACCTTTCTTGGTATCTTCTTCAGTAAGGGCCATTATTGCCCAGAGACTGGTGAGGAAAATATGCCCGCACTGCAAGGAGGTAATAAGTTTAAATAGCACCGAATGGAAAAGCCTCACCGCCTTACCCCCACCCTCAAATACCTGGAAAGGCAAGGGATGCAAAAAATGCCTGGGCACAGGATACCTGGGCAGAACAGGCATATACGAGATACTTACCATAGACAACAGAATAAGAAAAATGATAACAGAAAGGGTGGAATCCCACATAATAAAAGAAGCGTGCAAAAATAGAGGAATGAAAAACTTAATGGAAGATGGCTTAATAAAGGTAAAAAAGGGGATAACCACCATAGAAGAAGTTTTAAGGGTAACCCAGGAAACATAGGCTTAAATTAGTTTTTTGAATTATGGCTATCTTTGAATACGAAGCTCTCAACCAAGCCGGGAAAAAAACCAAAGGGTTAATAGATGCCGGTACTCTCCGGGAAGCAAGGGACAAGTTAAGGCATCTTAACCTGTTCCCCATAGAGGTCTTACCCGGCAGTGAAATCATTAAGAAAAGAAATCGATGGGATAGAATAAAAAAAGAAGATGTTGCCTTACTTACCCGGCAGCTGTCTTCTTTATTGAGGAGCGGCCTTCCCCTGGTAGAATCAGTGGAATCACTGGCCCAGCAGTATGAAGGAAGAAGCCTCCAGAGAATCCTGTTAGATATAGGCTCTTCCATAAGGGAAGGAAAAACTTTCCACACCGCCCTTTCGCAATACCCCCATGTATTTTCTTCCCTCTATCTCAACATGGTAAAAGCTGCAGAGGAAAGCGGAGAGCTGGATAAGGTGCTTTCGCACCTTTCTTCCCTTCTCTTTCGGGAAATCACTTTTAAAAACAAGGTTAAGAACGCATTTACCTATCCTCTTTTTGTACTCACAGTGGGAGCAGGAGTACTTACCTTTCTCTTGCTTAAAGTAATTCCCTCTTTGAGCAAACTATTTGCCCAGTTTAATTATCCGCTTCCTTTCTTAACCAAGTTGTTAATCACTTTCTCCCAGTATTTAAAAACCAACGGGAAATGGCTGGGGTTGGGTATCATCATTCTATCAGTACTTTCTTTCTTCCTGCATAAAAAATTCCGGGATAAAATAGACGAATGGAGAGTTAAAATTCCTCTATTGGGAAAGATATTCTTACGCATCATGCTCACTAATTTCTCTTTTACCCTCGCTTCTTTAATTAAAGGCGGCGTTCCTATACTTCAGGCACTTACCCTGTCCCGTCCCATACTTAACAACCGAAGAATGGAACAGGTTATCCAGGAAGCAGAAGAGCACATTAAAAGAGGAGAAAGTTTTTCCCGTACCCTGAGGGAACATCCCCTTTTTCCTCCCCTCTTCATCCAGATGGTAGAGCTGGGGGAAAAGGGAGGCAACCTGGAAGAAATGCTGGAGGAAAGCTCCAGGATTTACGAGGAAGAAACAGAAATCCTTCTTTCCCGTTTCTCAATTCTTCTGGAGCCCATAGTAATACTGGGAATAGGAGTAGTGGTAGGAATTATTGTTATTGCAATTCTTCTGCCTATTTTCCAGATGAACGAAATCCTTATGGGAAAATGAGGCAAGATATAGTAAACTGTAAAGAGACACGGACCGGAATCTCCAACTTTGCGTTGGAAGCATTTTACCCAAAGATAAAAAATAATCAGGAGGTTTAACATGTTTGAAGGAAGCACGGTAGCTTTGGTAACACCTTTTAATAGAAATGGAGAGATAGACTGGGCAACCCTGGAAAAACTTATTGAATTCCATATAAGCAACGGCACCGACTGTCTTCTCGCCTGCGGAACCACAGGAGAATCTGCCACCCTATCCCATGAAGAACACAAAACACTGATAAAATTCATGGTAGAAAAAGTAAGCAAAAGAATCAAAGTTTTAGCAGGCACAGGCTCAAATTCTACCCAGGAGGCGCTGGAACTTACCGAATATGCCAAGGCAATAGGAGCAGATGGCTCCCTTCTCATTACCCCCTATTACAATAAACCTACCCAGAGAGGCTTATATCTCCATTTTGAGACAATCGCCCGGAAAGTGGATATCCCCATAGTTCTGTACAACGTTCCTTCTCGTACGGGGGTGAACCTGGCAGCTGAGACAGTAAAAGACCTCTCGGAAATCCCCAATATCGTAGCAGTAAAAGAAGCCAGCGGAGACCTCGAGCAAATAACAAAAATAATCTCTTACCAGAGCATAACGGTTCTTTCGGGGGATGATTCTTTAACCTTCCCCATAATGGCACTGGGAGGAAAAGGGGTGATTTCAGTGGTAGGAAACGTGGTACCCGCTAAACTGAAGGAAATGGTAAAAAGTGCCCTGGAAGGGGAATGGGATGCAGCAAGAAAAATACACTACCGGCTCTATCCCTTATTTAAAATACTGTTTATCGAGACAAACCCCATACCCGTAAAGACCGCCCTCCACCGCATGGGAATGCTTGAGCTTACTTTCCGGCTCCCTCTCTGCAGCATGAAAGAAGCAAACCGGGAAAAACTAATAAAAGTGCTTGAAGAGTTGACAGTAATAAACAGCGACCGGTAAGCAGTGAACAGTAGCGGGTAGCGAGGGGATGGTTTGAGGTTTGCCAGGGAATAAGAGCATTGCGGTAGCAAGGTAAAAACCACTGTTTTTTCAGACCTTTACGATTTCAAACCCTATTTGAGCAAGTTTTTCTAACTCTTCCCTGTTCTCCTCACATTCAATAGTTACCAAGCGGTATTTTTTGCCTATTTTCAAGTCTCTTTTTATCATTCTAATGGAGCGAGCAGTATAGGTACACTCTTTCCCTATCTTGGAAGAATCCGCACAGATAATTACTTCTTCCACCTTCTTAATCAGAGACTCCACCTGCTGCACAGTATACACATCATCTGCAGTTATACCATGCGTAGAAATTCCCGGTGTACCTATAATGGCTACGGGAAGATTATGAAAAGGAAGCAGGATGTTTACCACAGAAAGATTTTTCCCCATAACCTCACCCCCTACCACACCTACAAAATTTTCTATAAACATTTTTTCGTATTTCTGTAGCCAGAGATTAATAACCGCCAGGTTATTCGTCCATACTTTCAGCATAAAATGCTTTCTTGAGTTAGCCAGAGCCTCGGCTACATAGGTTACAGAGCTGCCTGCCCCCAGGAAAAGAGTATTACCCCTGTGAATAAATTCCAGAACTTTCCTGGCAATTCTTTCCTTCTCCCCTTTATTGGTCTTTTTCCTGTTTTCAAAAGAAGATAAAGAAATTCCTTTCATCTGCCACCCCCAAAAATCTTAGCAAAATTCCGGGTAATTTACAAGCACAATATCCACACTTAAGGTGAATGAAATGGGTTAATTTATACGGTAAACCTTTATCCAGGGTTTTTTAAATTCCATTCCAAACCACAGCCGGGGAGCAGGAAAGTAGGCCAGAAGTTTCCCTTTTGCCTCCAAATCCCGGTAAAATCTTTTTTGCAAAGGGTAATTTCTCATTCTTTCATACATAGAAGAAGAGATTACTACGTATTCAATCCCCATTCTGCGGTATTCCCGCATAGAAAGCTGGTAATCAACCGGATACACTATATACCTGCCTTTTCTCGTTCTCCATTCCACATATCCGGGAACAATGTTTACAGGAGGAGTGTACCTTTCCAGCGCCAGCTTGCTCCGGGGAGGAATATTTTTCTCTATCCACTGCATAGACACGGTGCGGGGATCAGGGAAAGGAAGAAGATAAATATAGGCTAAACTGGGGAATACGGTAACCAGGATAATAAGGATAAGCACAGGTCTTCGCCACTTTGCAATTCTTGGCGAGATTTCCCTCCAGCCCAGGAAAGCAAAGAGAGCAAAAAATGGGAAAAGGGGGAGTATAAAGCGAGGAAAGGCAAGCTTGGAGGTGAGAAGGAAGAGAAGATAAAGAAGAACAAATGAAACGATGGTTCTCCATTTCTCCTTTTTCCAATAAAGGAAAAAGCCTAAAAGAGCTAAAGGGAAAAGAAAAATACCCAGCCCCTGGAATAGGGAAAGAAGATATATTCTACCCGCAAAGCCATTATTCCATCCTGTACGGGAAAACTGGAAAAGTTTGAGTAAGTCTCTTTTAAACGAGGAGAAATCAAGTATTATGTAAGGAGAAACTATCAGGAAAGATATTAAAGAGGTAAGGAAAATAAATGACAGCCATTTAAATCTCCGGTTTTTTATTACCACCAGGAGGAGCGGGAAAAAGGTAATAATCCCGGGATACTTTATGCTCCCGGTTATCCCGCAGGCAAAAGCAGCCCATAGATAGGCAGCCAAACTGTCTTTATCCTCTGCCCTGAGTATGAGCCAAATGGATAGGGTCACAAAAAAGAGGAGCAAAGTATCTACCGTGGCATAGTGAGCAATTTCCACGGGAAGAAGTGCCAGAGAGAAAAAAACAAGCGGGAGTAAAGAATTTCTGGTGGCAGGAAAGTACCTGCAGATAGAACGGAGCGGGAAGAGAACAAGTGTGCCCATTACTGCGCTAAACAAGCGGGAAAGAAGGTAAAACGGAGAAGGATTACTCAGGTACACATTACCCCATCCGAGAGAAGAGAAGAAGGGAGATAAGAATAAAAGATAGAGTAAAGAGTGAATGTAAAAGGGGAAAGAGGGATAGAAAAAATAATGAGGATTTAAGTTCCCTGTTTGCAGGATTTTCACTGCAAGCCTTACCAGTTTCGGTTCGTCAGGATGGTAAAGGTAAGGAAGCGAGAACCATATCCCCCATACCCTCA
>JALUVB010000263.1 GCA_027021085.1 bacterium | reverse complement strand
ATCAGGAAAAAGAGGGGAAGTTGAGATGAGAAGTAAAAAAATTAGAATAAAAGGATAAACAAATTTCTTCATTTACACCTCCTAATTTTTTAATAGTATACAAAAAATAATCAGTATGGCAAATAATTTATAAGCAGATTGCGTGGGATACATGCGTGTGAAAATAGTGAATAGGAGGTTTATTTTCCTCACAGGGCTCGGGAGGGGGCAGGGGTAATCCTGGTTTCCTGGTGAAGGGGATGGGTTCCTGTGGGAGCAAGTTCTGAGCATTGGAAGAGGCAAAGCCGGGTACTAAATCATATTTTACCTTCTTTCTGGTAAAATACTTGTATGGAGAAACTCAATGATTTTGCGGGCAAGGTAATAGTAGTGGATACAGATGCCCGCTGGGTATATATAGGAACACTTAAACAGGCAGGGAAAGATTTCTTAATCCTGGAAAATGCGGATGCCCATGACCTGCAGGATACTATATCCACCCGGGAGGAATACCTCAGGAGTAGCAGAATGAATGGGGTAGTAGTTAACAGGAAAGAGGTATGGATTAAGGAGGACAAGGTAGTGGGAGTGAGTCTCCTGGAAGATATTATTCCCTAAAGTGCGATAAGATATAACCAGAGGAGGTCTTAGTGGTTAGCAAAGGAGTGTGAGTGACAATGTATAAGTTAATTCTTTCTCTTTTGCTCGGTTATCTTTTCGGGTCTTTGCCGTTTGCAGTCATTATTTCCCGCCTTAAAGGAATAAATATACGCGCAGTAGGCACCAGAAACCCCGGAGCAGCCAATGTTTACAGGGAGGTGGGCAAGCCGTATGGCATATTAGTGTGGATACTGGATACCTTGAAGGGGGTAATTCCCATGATTGTTGCCAATATGGTTTTCCACCTGCCTTTCCTGGTAGTAGCTGCTACTGGCTCCCTGGCCATTGCCGGGCATTGCTGGAGTATTTTCCTGGGATTTAAGGGCGGCAAGGGAGTGGCTACCATGGGAGGGGTTACCCTGTATCTTTTCCCGGTAATTTTCCCCATAGGTGCATTACTTTATTTCTGGGTACAGAGAACGGGGAGAAAACCTGCTATAATCTATCCTGCTTTTCTCATTTTCTTTGCCTCTATCTTTCTTTTCTACCAGACAAATTTTCTTTCCCCCTTTATTTTTTATTACTTTTTTCCCCTTAAGAAGTGGCTGGAAATAATACTTTCGCTTGTTGTTCTCTTTGCCGTTTCTTTCTCTGCCAATATCAGCACTATAAAAGAAGTGAGAGAAACCTGGAGTAAAAGATGAAAGCAGCTCTTTTCTATCCCCCTCTTGATTTTCGCCTGGAAGAGCTACCTCTGCCGGAACTGCAGGAGGGAGAAGCTCTCCTGGAGGTAAAATCCTGCGGG
The DNA here is from genome assembly GCA_027021085.1 of bacterium. Classification (GTDB taxonomy): domain Bacteria; phylum CAIJMQ01; class CAIJMQ01; order JAADFP01; family JAADFP01; genus JAADFP01. Next base: position 4,664 of record JALUVB010000263.1, on the reverse strand, counting down.
ATATGCGGAACTGACCTTTTCAAAGTGAGAGAAGGAAAAAAGAGCCAGGTTTTAGGGCATGAGATTTCGGGTGTTATCCGGGAAGTAAAAGGAATATCCCCCTTTTCAGGTGGGGAAAGAGTATTTGTCGCCCATCATATACCCTGTTTTTTGTGCCGGTATTGCCGGCACGGAAACTTTTCCCTCTGTTCCCAGTTCCAGCAAACAAATATTTATCCGGGAGGTTTTTCTCAATTCATCAGAATCCCGCGGGTAAATCTCATGCAGGGAACTATTATGCTGCCTCCGCAACTTTCTTTTGATGAGGCTACTCTTGTCGAACCCTTTGCCTGTGTTCTAAGAAACATCAAGAGAATAAAGCCTCACCCGGAAGACGAGATATTGGTTATTGGGGGCGGTCCGGCGGGTATAATGCACGTAATTTTACTCCGCCTTTTGGGGATAAAAAGAATTGACGTGGTGGAGATACAGGAAGAGAGAAGAGGGTATCTCGGGAAATTCCCGGTGGATAACATTTTTAGTCCCGGAGAAGGGAAAAAGGAATACGATATTGCCATAGTTTGCGCGGGGAATTTACCTGCTATCCAGGAAGGGGTAAAGAATATCCGGAGAGGAGGAATTCTTAATATATTTGCCCAGGCACCGGAGGATACCAGGCTGGATATTTCTCCCAATCAAATATATTTCGAGTGTACTTTCCTGGGCACTTACTCTTCTTCCCCTGTTGAACAGAGGGAAATAATGGAGCTTTTGAAAGAGAGAAAGATAAAGGTCTCATCTCTTATTACTCACACTTTTCCTCTCTCCAGAATCCGGGAAGCAATAAATATTGCTCTTAAAGGAAAAGAATCATGCAAAATAATAATACATCCCCGGGAATGAAAGTAGCAATCCTCTATGGCAAAGAGAGATTGCGCATAGAAGAAAGGGGAATCCCTGTGCCGGGAGAGGGAGAGGTGCTGGTCAGGATTAAGGCTGCCTTAACCTGTGGCACAGATGCCAAGGTTTACCTGCGGGGAGGGCATCCCAGGATGATTACCCCGCCTTCTCCCTTTGGGCATGAATTTTCCGGGGAGATAGTAAAAGTAGGGGAAAAGGTAGATAGGTGGAAAGAGGGGATGAAAGTAATGGCAGTAAATTCTGCTCCCTGTTTTTCCTGTTATCATTGCAAAAGAGAGGAATATTCACTCTGTGAGGACCTTCTTTTTCTTAATGGTGCCTACGCAGAATACATTCTCATCCCGGAACGCATTGCAAAATATAATTTGTATCCACTGCCGGATTCCCTCTCCTTCGCAGAAGGAGCATTCCTGGAACCTTTCGCATGTGTTCTGCATGGCATAGAAAAAATAGGAATAAAGGCAGGTGATTGGGTTTCCGTTATAGGCTGTGGCCCCATAGGGCTGCTTTTTCTTCTCATTCTTAAAGCAAAAGGCACACGGGTAATAATGATAGATAAAATTCCCGCGAGAAGAGAGAAGGCAAAGAAACTGGGTGCTGACCTGGTATTAACGGGAGAAGAAGGATTGGAGCAGGAAGTAAAAAATATCACCCCCCGGCGGAAGGGAGTAGATATTTCCATAGAAGCCGTAGGTAACCCTTTTACCTGGGAGCAGAGCATAAGATTGGTCAGGAAAGGGGGTAAGGTACTCTTGTTCGGCGGATGTGCTCCGGGAACGAGTGTTACTCTTGATACACACTTCCTTCATTACAGTGAAATTACTATTAAGGGAGTGTTTCACCATACTCCGCCTATAGTAAGAAGAGCTTACGGAATCCTCAGGGACAGAATTATTGATGTACAGCCTTTAATTACAGAAAAATTGCCTCTGGAGGACCTGGGAAAAGCGCTGCAAAACATGCTAAAAAAGAGGGGGATTAAAACTGCAATAATGCCTGGAACTTGACAGAAAGGGTGAAATAGTTGTAGATTTATAAAAAGGAGGTTTGATGATGAAGGGTAAGATTGTTGTTTTGGTCCTGGTGATACTCTTGGCAGTAGGTTTTATAGTGAAACAGGCGATGCCCAAAAAATACACCTATGAAGCAGTGCTTCTGGATACTGAGGCAAAAGTTCTCTACAAGACCAAGCTCCCCGCCGGAGTGAAATTTCCCGTGAAGAGCCCGTACAGCGGTAAAAAGACCGCATATCCTGCTTATCGATGTACAAAAGATGGGACTATTTTCCCATATATCCCACCTCCACCTCCTAAAGAAGGTGAAGAGATCCCTCCTGAATATGGCATACCAAGATGTCCCAAGGATGGTTCTCTGGATGTTGAAGTTCCCAGGCTTCCTGAGGGTAAAACTTTTATAAAGTTAAAGTAAATAATACCTTAAGGGAAACAACTTTTTATCAGGCACTTCCTCTTGGAAGAGAGGGGGTGCTTGGTTTTTTCCTGATGGCTGCCTTCAATGTCTGCCTCTCCTCTTCCGGCGGATGAAGGGATGACCTGATTTTCCTGGAGGGAAGATGTAGGAGCAAACCCTGAAAATGGGCCTTTTGCACAACACTAAAAAACTGATAATTTCTTCCTATTGTTTCCTCTCTCCTTGCCTTCTTAAAAGGTGGAATCAGGCAAGTTCCGGGAAGAATTTCTTGATTTTTCGGTAGAGTCTTTTGCGGTCGATACCCAGAATTTCTGCCGCTTTACTTTTTACTCCTTCGGATTTTTCCAGGGCTTTCTGTATCATCCGTCTTTCCATTTCTTCCCAGGGAAGGAGTTCGATTCCTGTGTAAGTCCTTTCCTTGAGCAAAGGCGGAATATCCTCTTCCTTGATTCCTCCTCTCTTGCCCAGAGCAAAGAGCCCTTCAATAACATTTTCCAGCTCTCTTACGTTCCCCGGCCAGGAGTACTGCATAAGTAATTCCATTACCTCAGGGGTTATTTCTATTCTTCCCCCGTAAATCTGAGAGTAGATTTCTATGAAATGATTTACCAGCAAGGGGATATCCTCTTTCCTCTCTTTCAAGGGAGGAAGGGTGATGTTTACTACATTTAATCGGTAGAAAAGGTCATCCCTGAGCGTTCCCTCTTCTATGCACTGGATAGGGTCCCGGCTGGTGGCCGATATCAGGCGGAAATTTATGGGGATGGGACGTGTACTCCCTACCGGGGTAACTTCCCTCTCCTGCAAAACGCGCAGTAATTTTGCCTGGAGGTTGATATCCAGGTCCGTAATCTGGTCCAGGAAAATGGAGCCACCTTCTGCTGCCTTGAAGAATCCTTCCCTGTCACTTACTGCTCCGGTAAAGGCGCCTTTAACGTAACCGAAAAGTTGTGATTCTATAAGAGTGCTGGGCATACTGGCGCAGTCCACCGCTATAAACGGCTTTTCGGCAAAGGGGCCGGAATAATGAATTGCTTTTGCTACCAGCTCTTTTCCTGTGCCGCTTTCCCCCACAATGAATACATTGCTTATATTGCGGGAAACTATATCAATCAGGTGGAAAATTCTCAGCATTTGCGGGCTTTGTCCTACCAGGTTTCTTACCGAATACTTTTTCTTGAGTTCCCTTCGCAAGTTAATGTTTTCTTCCATGAGTGCTTTGTGATCCATTATTTTCATAAGGTTAAATAGCACCTCTTCCCACTGTAGCGGCTTGGGCAGGTAGTCGTACGCTCCTCTTCTCAGGGCTTCCAGTGCGCGTGGTGTACTTGCATTCCGGGTAACGATAATTACTTCTGTCTGGGGGTGGTTCGTTTTTATCCAGGATAAAAGAGGCATACTCTCCTGGAAAGAGAAATCTGTATCCAGGATGATTGCCTCGCATTTATTTTTTTGCAGGAAGTCCCGGAGTTTTTTTTCTTCCCGGATATCTTCTGCCTGCCATCCTTCGTTTTTCAATGAGTGGAGTAAGAATTCTCTGGTTTTCTCCTCACGGGAGGCAATCAGAACTTTAAGATTCATTGCTTGTTCATTTTAGGTATTCCAAAGGAAAGTGTCAAGGTGTGTATGCTAATCTCAATGCTTGTGATAATATTAAATAAAGTTATGGAGATAAAAAATGATTTGTAAACAGAAAGGTAAGAAACATGGTTATTCTGCAGCTATCCTAGTTATTTTCCTGCTCTTGGGTGCCTGGAGAGGGGCCCCGCCGCCTCTTTATGCAGGGGAAAATGTTCTTCCCAACGGTGATTTTGAAGAAGGGAAAAACTTTCCTGCCGGATGGGGAATAGAGGTCCCTGTGTATCCCGGCATCAAGCTCCTTCCCTCTGACCCGAGATACGGAAAGCGAGTCAAGCAGGGGGTAAATCTTCTCTGGGTAAAGAGGGAAGAAGGCGGCAAATGCATGCTTTTTCTCCTGGATGAGAAAGCGCCTCCTTATGCCTCTATCTCGGAAATAGAGGGAATGACTTTTGCCAGCCAGATGATAAAAATAGAGCCGGAAAGAAGATATATTATAGAAGTAGAAGCCCGGAGTACAGGCTCAGAAGGGATTATTTTTGTCAAGGGATACAGGAAATTAGCTTCGGGTAAGTTCCAGGAAAGATATAGAGCTCCCCTGCAATTTCACATAAGAGAATACGGGAAGTGGAAGAAATTCTCCAGGAGTTTCCGCATTCCCTTTCCAGAAGTTAAATGGATAATCGTCAACCTTTATGCCTACGGGAAAAGAGGAAGAATTTGGTTCGACAATGTCAGGTTATTTCCTGAAAAGT
>JALUVB010000262.1 GCA_027021085.1 bacterium | reverse complement strand
CTACTATAAAGAAACTCTCTACGAGATGAACAAGGGAAACCTGAAAAAGGCAGAATATTCTCTTCGTAAAAGCATCCAAATTTATCCCTGGGGAGAGGATATTTCCCGGATAAACTACCATTTCCGTCTGGGCGAATTGTACCTGAGAGAGGGGAAAAATGCAGAGGATTTAAACAAAGCAATCATAGAACTTCGGCACGCCACAAGACTTGACCCGTACCGATTTTTCTACTGGGAAAGACTATCCCTTCTGTATGCTCTAAAAAATAACTACAAAAAAGCTCTACAATATATAGACCGTGCACTTTTCTGCTATCCCTCTCATCCCAGGTTAAAAAAGGAAAAAGAAGAGATATTAAATAAATTGAGGTCCGGAGATAAAGGGCGCCAATAGTATAAATTTATGATAAAGTTATAGTAAGAGAAAGATTTTAGAAATGTTCACCGGAATAATTGAAGAGATAGGGAAAGTAGAAAAAGTTCAAAGAAAAAGAGATGGCATGCTTCTAAGTATAGAAGCATGCGGGGTGCTGGAAGATATGAAAGCAGGCGACAGCATTGCTGTGGATGGAGTATGCTTAACCGTTGTAGAAAAAGGCAGCGAGAACTTCCAGGTAGAAGTGGGAAAGGAAACTCTAAAAAGCACCACGTTTTCCTCCTTGAAAACAGGGAAAGAAGTGAACCTGGAGAGGCCCCTAACCCTGGCTGGCAGGTTGGGAGGACACATAATCACCGGCCATGTGGATGGGAAAGGAAAAATAGTAGAGAAAGAAGCGGGAAAAGAATTCGGTATTAAGATTTCATACCCGCCTTCCTTTTCCCGTTATCTTATAAAAAAAGGTTCGATAGCAGTGGACGGAATAAGCCTCACCGTTCAAGAAGTAGAAGAAAACTTTTTTCACACTTACCTGATTTCTCATACCTCCACCAATACCACTCTAAGCAAGAAAAAAGTGGGAGACGAAGTAAACCTGGAATTTGACTTCCTGGTCAAGATATTCCACAAATGGTGGGAAGAAAAGAAAGGTAAAACTGATTTTCGCACACTTCTTGATAGAGCGGGCTTCTTGTCCCCTTAAACAGCGGCTTCTTCACCCACAAAATCTTCCCCCGGAAAAGCAAGAGTTTTCTTTCTGTAATTGGTAAAATCTCCTATCAATTCTCTTGCTTTACTCCAACAACCAAAAGCCCGACAGGCACCCGCATGAATTGCAGGATAATTTCTTCTCACGTGGGTATCAGAAAGAGGTTCTCCCCTTTCCTTTATCTTTTTTATTTCTTCCAGTATTTCTCCGGGCTTCCTTCCTTTTCTCAAGGCAACCTTGTCGTAATACAACCCGGCATATTCAACAGCCTCTTTCCAGGAAGCAAACCTTTTCCTGGAAGCATGGTAAAGTGCAGGGTAAACCATCTGAACACTCTTTGAGTTTACAGGTATCCCCTCTCGATACAGACGCAATATCTCTGCTTTTATCTTCTCCTTATTCCATTCTTTGTACCTTCGTACCTTGCTGTAGTCTATTCCCACTGCCCTGAGAGCATTCTCCCAGGAGCCAAAGCGATACTTTTTTATAGCCGCATGCGCGAGAGAAGAATTCTCCCCCAGGGAAATATTTCTCCAGGAAAGGTCTTCTCCCTTTTCGTAAAGCTTTCGGATTTCCTTGAGGATTTTTCCCTTTGTCCAGGATTTATACTTTCTTATTTTTTCGTAGTCAAGCCCTGCAGCCCTGATGGCATTCTCCCAGTTGCCAAAGTACCTGAAAGCCACCCTGTGAAGGTCCCCATGTTCTCTCTGCACATGGGAAGAAGAAAGGTCATATCCTTTTGCCTCCAGGTAGAGGATAAAATTTATAATACCCTCTCTTGACCAATGTTTTCTCATTTTTTACCTCAGATTACAATACTAATCCCTACCGCCCGTATTATATCACAAAATTTCACGGCCTGTGTAGTTAGTAGCGGGTAGTTAGGGGAACATTTTAGACCTTAGACCATAGACTATAGACGTTAGACTGGGAGATAGTGAACAGTAGCGAGTAGTTAGTAGTGAAGGGGGGATAGATTCCTGCTTGCGCAGGAATGACGGAGCCGGATAAACGCACAATACAAAACATCTTCCTCACCTGTCATGCCTGCAAAAGCAGGTATCCAGGCAAGACCTTAGACTATAGACTTGAGACTTTAGATGAGGAAAGGGGATACAGAATGCAAAACACAGGTGGGGAAATAGATGCCCCGGCATGCGCCGAGACAGGGAACTGGGTAACTCAGGACTCCCCGACATACGTCGGGACCGATAGACATCGGGACAAGATGCAAACCGGTATCCGGGGGGATAACTTAAACTTAAGAGCCTTACTCAGCCTTATTCATCTCGTGGCAGGCTACCAAACCTCAGCCTCTTCGCACCTCAGGCAGATAAAATCCTCGGGGGGAGAAATCCTGCCTCCTATATAATCCTCTATTTCCAGGTAATAAGGAGAGTTCCAGACCTCTTCTATGCTATTTTTTCTTACATTCCCTACAATAACCTCTCTTTGCCAATCCATACAGCAGAGCACAACATCCCCGTTAAATAAAATATGTACCATCTCGTTTCTCCAGACAGAGCCACACCCCTTAATCCGGTTATGTTTTACAGGAGGTAACCATTTAATGTTTCCTCCCCTGCTTATAGGAGAAGCGCAATACTTAATTCTCTCTACTCCCAGATTTTCCCAATAACTTAATGCCTCTTCCTTCTCTTTTTCTGTCAAGTAACCCGGGGCATGAGTAATATTTATCATTACAAAATTTTTCCCCCTTTTTTTCAGCGCCTTCTCCACGAAAAGCGTGATTTTCAAAAGGATATCCCGAAAATCCCCCCTTCCGGTAAATCTCCGGTAGGTATCTTCCCGTATCGCATGAATAGAAATCCCTATCCAATCAAGGGGTGAATTAATAATTCTATCTCCCAATTTCTCTGTCAGGTTTATTCCATTGGTTAAAATATGTACCGAGGCATGAGGCACTTTTTCTTTTATACGGCAGATTTTCTCTGCTATCTGTGAATCGCATAACGGCTCGTTCATTAAATAAGGCATTACTCTTTTTACTCCGGGTTGAGCAGCTGCTTCCTCTATAATTTTCGAAAAAATTGTCTCTTCCATTTCTCCCTGGGACAACTTATCGCTCACTTCAGAATAGGGGCAGAAAGAACAGGAAGAATTACAACGTGAAGTAGTTTGTAGCATGATATGAGTGGGAAAAGTTACACGCCCCATTATTTATAACTCCTTATCACCCTAAGACAACCCAGCACCAGGTAAATTCTATCATACCTAATTGGCAAAAGGCGCTTTAATTTCTTTCTTAACTATGATATATTTTTCCAGGCTTGTGAAAGAAAAAAGGCTGAATATTCCTGCATTTGAAGAAAAGGGAGGGAAATAATGCAAATGAGCCATATCAGAAACATCGTATTTGCTTCTCAAGGTGGTACAGGAAAAAGTTCTCTCATCGCTTCCCTGTTAAACAAAATGAATGCCCTGGCCAAGTTACCCCGTAAAGAAGAGCTATTCAAAGCATGTGACTACGCTCCGGAAGAAACAGACAGAGGGTTTACCATCATAAGTAAAGTTTTCACTGTCACATACAAAGAGCATCTTATAAACATGCTGGATACTCCCGGTTATCCAGACTTTTCCGGAGAGGTAATTGGTGCAATACATGCGGCAGAGAACGTAGTTATAGTAGCTGATGCCACCGGTAGCATAGAAGTACAGACAGAAAGAGTATGGGAATGGATAAAAGAGAAGAACCTGCCGTGTGTAGTTTTTGTCAACAAAATAGATAGACCTGAAGCAGACTTCAAGAAGTTATGGAACGAATTGGAAGAGAAATTAGAGGCAGAATTTTTCCCTCTCTATCTTCCTTACGAGAAAAAACTAATTTCCGTCCTGGAAGAAGCCTCTCCCCCGGAAAGTATTAAGCAGGAGATAGAAGAAATCAGAGAGAAAATCATAGAAAGAGCAGCAGAATCCACCGACGAATTGACTGAAAAGTACCTGGAAGAAGGAAGTTTAAGCAAGGAAGAAATCACACAGGGAATAAGAGACCAGGTAAAAAAGAGAAATATCAATTTCATAATTCCTGGCTCTGCCTGGGAAGGAATAGGGATAAAGGAACTTATTTCATTATTTACAGACATCTTTTCTTCCCCGGAAGGAAGAACCCTGAAAACAGCAGAAGGAGAAGAAATTCTTTCTGAGGAAAAGGGAAGCTTTGTGGGACAGGTATTTAAATCCACCTTTGAACCCCACCTGGGTGATATGAGCCTGGTAAGAATATTCAGGGGGAAAATCTCCTCAGGAGACAACATCCTCAATGCCTCGCGAGAAGAAACAGAAAAAATCGGCCAGATACAGCAACTTATAGGGAAAAATCGCAAGGAAATAACCTCGGCATCTGCAGGAGAAATAATCGGCCTTCTGAAACTAAAAAACACCCATACTTCGGACACTCTTACCTCTCCTGATGCACCTGTTATCCTGGAGCCAATCAAATTCCCCACCCCTATCTTTTCCATCGCTATTAAGCCGAAAGAACGAAAAGATGAAGAAAAAATAAGTTATGCACTGAACAAGATATGCCAGGAGGACCCCACGCTAAAAGTCGAAGTGAGCCACGAATTTAGTCAAACCATACTCTCCGGCCTGGGTGAACTGCAACTCAACATGAACCTTGCCAAACTATCCCGCTACGGAGTAAACGTGGTAGTAGAAGAGCCCAAAATACCTTACCGGGAAACCATCAAGAGCACTGCAAAGGCCCAGGGCAAATACAAGAAGCAAACCGGGGGAAGAGGCCAGTATGGAGACTGCTGGCTGGAATTGTCCCCCCTGGGAAGAGGAGAAGGCTTCCAGTTTCTCAATAAGATTGTGGGAGGCGCAATTCCTTCCCGCTACATTCCCTCCGTGGAAAAGGGTGTACGAGAGGCTATGACTAAAGGGCCACTCGCTGGCTATCCCGTAATCGATATCCAGGTAACCTGTTACGACGGCAGCTTCCATCCGGTTGATTCTTCTGATATAGCCTTCCAGATAGCAGGCTCCATGGCTTTCAAAAATGCTTACCCCAATGCAAGTCCTATTCTATTAGAGCCCATAATGAAAGCTGAGATAAAAATTCCTGAAGAATACCTGGGTGACATCACAGGAGACTTAAATGCCAGAAGGGGTAAGATTATTTCCATTGATGCAGAAGGCAGAAAAAAAGTAGTCAAAGTACTGGCACCCTGGGCAGAGTTAAAGAGGTATGCCATAGACCTGAAATCCATGACGCAGGGAAGAGGTACATTCAGCATGGAATTCTCTCATTACGAAGAAGTACCTGCCCATATTCAGACAAAAATAATTGAGGAGGCACAGAAAGAGAAAAAGTAAGACATAGGGGGAATAAATGAGCGGACATTCAAAATGGTCACAGATAAAACATAAAAAAGCCAGAGTAGACGCACAGCGCGGCAGATTATTTACAAAATTAATCCGGGAAATTATGGTAGCAGCCCGGCAGGGCGGAGGAAACATAGAAGCTAACGCACGCTTACGCAGTGCGGTCCAGGCAGCAAAAGATGCAAATATGCCCTGGGATAATATCGACCGGGCAATAAAAAAGGGCACAGGAGAACTGCCTGGTGTCCACTACGAAGAAATTACCTTTGAAGGCTACGGTCCGGGAGGAGTAGCCATAATAATAGAAGCACTCACAGATAATAAAAACAGGACCACGGGAGAAATTAAACATATCTTCAGCAAACATGGGGGACATCTGGGGTCGCATGGGTGCGTATCCTGGCAATTCCAGCTCAAGGGATTGATTCAAGTAGAAAAAAACAAGGTTGACGGAGATGCACTTCTTGAAATTGCCCTTGAGGTAGGGGCAGAAGATGTAGAAGAAGAGGATGAATATTATTCAATTGTAACTTCACCGGAAGAATTTGTGCGCATAAAAGAGGAACTGGGTAAAAAAGGCGTTCCCCTTGCCTTTGCCCAGATAACCAGAATTCCGGATTCAACGATAAAAGTGGAAGGCAAAAAAGCTGAACAGGTGCTTACACTGGTAAATATATTAGATGAACATCCGGATGTTCAGAACGTCTACACAAACTTTGACATACCCGAAGAACTACTAACCGAAGTAAACAAGTGATGTTAGACTTGAGACCATA
>JALUVB010000261.1 GCA_027021085.1 bacterium | reverse complement strand
AAAAGAAGGGAAGACCTTTTAAAGCCAGGTTTGACGTAATATATGTAAACCTGCAGCCTGATAACCGCTTGCAATCAATCGAATGGATTGAGAATGCTTTCCCGTTTGAGGAGTGAAACTGTAGACCATAGACGTTAGACCATAGACTTTAGACTATAGACCTTAGACTATTTACCCTGAACCCCACGTGGTTCAGGGGGGGAGAGGGAAGATGCAGAATAGTAAGCAGTGAATAGGGAATGAAGAGCCTGTTGACGGAGAGCGTGGCAGAGTTTCAGCTCACCTGGGCAAAAAGGGAAAAGAAGTTTTCTGTGGTAATGCAAGCAATATCTTCTTCGGGGATTCCTTTTAATTCAGAAAGCATCTGTAAAGAAAGCATCACTTCCAGCGGAGTAGTAGGCTTACCTTTATAAGGAACCGGGCTATCGGTTTCCAGGATTAGCCTTTCCAGGGGTGCTCTCTCAATCACTCTTTTGTATCCATGACTGTAACCTATGGCAGGATTGACTGAAAGATAGCCTCCGGCAGAAACTATATCCCCTACCAGGGAAGGACTTCCCGAAAACCAGTGAAATACTGCTTTTTCCACACCCATCCCTTTCACGAGTTCCACGCAGTCCCTGGCAGCCCTCCTGGAATGAATAATAACTGGCTTATGGTATTCCCCAGCCAGGGAGAGAAGTCTCTTAAAAACTTCTTTTTGCTTCTCAGGTTCCACTTCTCCCTTGTAATCTAGCCCAATTTCTCCCAGGGCAGCAACAGATTCAATATGCTCTTTTAACCAGGCAATTTCCTCCTCCGCTTCCAGCTTACTTAAAAGAAAAGGATGGAGTCCTATGGCTGGATATACCAGGCCAGGAAATTTACGGGAGATTTCAAGAATTTTCTGGTTTGAGACTTTCTCCTCCCCTACCCCTAACACAATTATCCCCCTTCTCTCGGCTTCCGCCAGGACAGTTTCCATGTCGGGAATGTCGTAAAGGTGAGAATGAGTATCTACCAGGAGTACCGGCTTCTCTCTTTGCAAAAATTGCATTTAATCTTTTCGCTACAGGGTAATGATTCTTGCTTCCAGACTCTCCGGGTCAAGGAGGGCTATGGTGGACTCCTGGCTTAACCAGCCACCGCATTCTCCCGGGTTTATTATCAATGAATTACCTGATTTTTTTATTTCCTGTCGGTGAGTATGTCCATAAATAAGAATATCAACATCACCCGATTTTGCCATGCAGGGAATTAAATCTCCTTTGTGAGTCAGAAATATTTTCTTGCCCTGCACCTCCCCCAGGAAAAACTCCTGGTGAATTTCTCCTATTGTTTCATAGGCCTTCTTCAAGCCAATTATTTCTCCATCGTTATTGCCAAAAACCCCGATAAGCCTGCCTGCAAAGCCCTCAAACAACCTCGCCGTGAAAGGAGAGATGAAATCTCCCGCGTGGAAGATGATTTCTACGTTCTGCTCTCTAAAAGTATTTATTGCCTTCCTTAAAGAAGGAAGGTTGTCATGTGTATCGGAAATTATTCCCCATTTCATGCTAATACCTCCTTTTCGCTCCAGAATTTCAAGATTACCTCCCTGATTACTGTTGCTCCCAGAACCGAGGTAATATGAGCCCCTTCCAGGAGAGGGTTGAATTCCACTATATCAAAGCCTATAAGCTCAAAAGGGGGAAGGTGGAGAAGCCATTTTAAGAATTCCGGAAAGGAGATTCCGCCTGGCTCAGGGTTGCTTACTGCCGGAGCAATTGAGGGGTCGAATACATCCATGTCTATACTCAGGTATACTTTATCTCCTTTTTTTAAGGGAGGGGGCTTTCCTACGGGAAAGAAAGCGACTGTTTTTTCCTCTGCTGCCACAGACCTGATACCCACCGGGATAATTTCTCTTCCGCTCTCCTTCAGTCTCTTCATCACAGTGGCATGATTAAGAGAAGAACCTCTCCAGGAATTGCGAAAATCAAGGTGCGCATCCAGGTGGAGGATTTTTACTCCTGCAGGTAATTGGCTTACTATAAAATAGGTGATGGAATGGTCTCCCCCCATGGTAGCAATCTTCTTTCCCTGGTTTAGCAGGGGAAGTATGTGTTTTTCTGCGCGGGAAAGTATGTCTTCTTTTCTTTCCAGGGAAGAGAGGGTAAGGTTTGCCACATCAGAAATGGGAATGCTGGCAAGGTCCCCTCCCTGGTAGGGAGAATAAGCTTCTATTAACCAGGAAGCTTCCCTTATCTTGTTGGGCGCCAGGATGGTACCCGGAATAGAAGTGGTTAATTCGTAAGGGAAACCTGCAATTACTACGCTGGCTTCTTCTGCCGGAGAGGTGGCAGAAAGAAAAGTAAACTTAGAGTAAGGTTTCATTTTTCAGGGATAACTCTTGTTCCACAAAATTGGGCAGAGCAAACGCAGCACGATGAACAGATGGATTATAGTATCTCAATTCTGGCTTGAAGCTTTCCCAGTAGTCCAGCAGTAAGTCTTTTACAGGAGAATACTTCTTGCTTCCCATGGTAAAAGTCCATATCCCTCCCGGGTAAGTTGGTATAGGAGCCCAATAGAGGTAGGTATGAGGGAAAGATTTCTCTATGTTCCAGTATATATCTTTTACCAGTTGAGGGTTATTTATAACAGATTCGCTCTGCACTATGAGAATGCCCTCTTCATGCAAAGAATTGCTCACTACTTCGTAAAACTCCGCGGTGAACAACCCCTGGCTAACTTCAGAAGGGTCTGTGGAATCTATTATTATAATATCGTAGTGATTCTTTTTCTCATTTATAAATTTCTCGCCATCTTCCAGGTAAATTTTGACTCTACGCTCAGATAATTTCTCGCTCAGGTGAGGCAGGAACCGGCGAGAGACTTCTATAACAGCTTCATCTATCTCGCACAGGTCTATTTCTTTCACCTTTTTATGACGTGTTATCTCTCTTACTGTCCCCCCGTCTCCCCCGCCTATTATCAGAATTCTCTGCGGTGCGGGATGTATAAAAAGAGAGGGATGAGTTATCATTTCATGATAGATGAATTCGTCTTTTTCAGTAAGCATGACCTTGCCGTCGAGAAGTAACACCTTACCCCAATCAGGTGTTTCCAGGACATCTATTCTCTGGTACTTGCTGTAAACAGATGCCAAAACTTTCTCCACCCGGAAAGATAAGCGGGTATGGTCAGTATGTTCTTCGCTGAACCAGAGTTCCATGATGTTATTTCCAGAGTACTACACCGGCAAATACAGCTCCCACTTTGATAACTCTATGTTCAACGGAAATGGACAGGATACGAGAAATAGGCTCCTTTCTTATAGACATTCCTTCCTTAACCATCTCGCGTGCTTTTTTCTCTATTTCTGATGAGGTTCCCTTCCCCGAAACTTCCATAATTAAACCCGGCTTGCTGTTATCCTGGGGCACCGCTACGGCTACTGATGCAGCAATTACCTCTCCCGCTTTCTCAGAGGTAAGTGCCGCATAAGCCACGGGCACCAATACGCCAAAGGGGAGAGTAAACGGTTCTGTTTCACTACAGGCAGGCGGCAATATACTGGAAACTTTCAGCAGGTTGGTGTTACCAACCCCGGAATCCAGCAATGCCGCGTCAAAAGCCGTTAGGGGAAAAGATGCCTCCCCCTTCCCTCTCACCAAGAAAAACTTTACGGGGGTTTCAAAAACCATAACAAGCTTTATCAGCCTGGGACAAGGTCCCACCTTCCGATACCGTCGCCACTTCTTCCAGGTTTCCCCTTCTTACCTCCATGGCAGAAAAATTCTCTGCCTGAAGGGAATCTTTAAGGTATCGGAGAGCTCTCCAGGGGTCAACCACCTTGCCACAAGTGAAAACATCCACTGCTGCATATCCATACTCAGGCCAGGTGTGAATAGAAAGATGCGATTCTGCAATCACTATCACACCGCTTACTCCATGAGGCTGGAAGGGATGAAAAAAACTGCCCAGGATAGTGGCACCACTTTCCAGGGCAGCGTCTTTCATGATATTTTCAATCTTGGCAAGGTCGTTGAGCACTTCGGGGTTACAATGGTAGAATTCCCCCAGAACATGTCTTCCCAGTGCTTTCAACTTATCCCCTCCTTTCTCCAAGACGTTTATAAAAAAACCAATCACCGAGGTGCATAATTTTACCAAATTTTTTATGAAATGTGTCTCTAAAATAGTTTTGGATTATCCGCTTCTACCGCGCCGCTGATAATGCTCCTATCATATACTTTATGTCCTCATCTTCAAATGCCACTCTTATTCCCACCATGAGGTAAGAGGCATCAAGCAAGTTTTCTCCTCCTATAAATACCCACATGTTATTTTTCACTCTATAATAAATCCTGCTGCGTAAGTAGAACGGTTTTATCCCTTTTTGATAGAAGCCTTCTGTGAGAATCTCAAGATTTTTCCTGGGATCAAAAGTAATCCCTAAGCCTCCCCCAGTTTCTATCCATCCACCATGCAAAGTTACATTCTTTTTTATTTCCTTCCCTATCTCTGCTCTAAAGAGAGGCAAGTCTTTCCCCATCTCCATTCCTCCTCCCACCAGGTAGTATTTACCAGGCCTGGGTTCTATTTTCAGGTACCCTATATGTGTGGCCCCCGCCTTATTGGAACCAACCCCACCCTCATATCCGATGTAAGTTTTAACCTGGTTTATCCGCTTTATCATGCCTTGTGCTTCCACACTTATCTTCTTTGCAGACTTCAGGGTTTCTTTTACCTCTTTGTACACTTCTTCGGAAGCTATCAATTTGCCTACGGTTCCCTCTCCCTTGTTTACCTTTTCCAGTATCTCCCGCAGGCTTTTCAGGGAGGGATAAATTTCTTTCTCCCACCTGTCAAAGTTAAGGTTGGCTTTCTGGCTTAATTCCTCTATGTTTTTGCTTGCTTTTTCTCCTTCATTTAGTATTGCCTGCAATTTCTCGTAGGTTTCCTTGTCCTTGATTAGTTTACCCAGGGTACCCTCTCCCCGGTCTATATCATTTACCAGTTTGCGGAGGGAAGTAGTTAATTCCTGTACATCCGAAAATGTTTTATTGAAACGAGAAATACTGGTACTAATATTCTCCTTATTTTCTCCCAACCACTCGGATAGCTGAAAGGCAATATTTTGAAATTTCTTCAGCGTATCCTTTACTTCCCCCCCTATTCTTGCCGCCTCAGTAATCAATTCTTCCACCCTGGGTGGGTCTATTCCGTTTATCACGCTTCCTGGCTTCCGGAGAGGTGAATTGGGAGAGCCAAGAGTGATAGAAACAAGCTTTCCTCCCATAATGGATATGCTGGATATGGTAAATTGAGAATCCTTTTTGATAGGGGTCCCCTTTCTCACCCAGATAGTAACGGCAATCTTTGACCCGGCAAATTTTAAGTCCGAAACTTCTCCCACTTTCATCCCGGCTAATCTTACTTCATCACCCACCCTTAAACCCGCCACATAAGAAAAGTTTATGTAGTAGAAAGCTCCCTTACGAAAAGGTTTAATTTTTCCTACCAGAATGGTTAAAAGAAGCAAAAGAATCAATCCCAGGATAAAAAATGTTCCTACTTTTCTTTCTACGTTTCCTATCATTTCCAGCCCTCCTCCACTGGTATAGGCCCCTTATGTGAACCAGTGATAAACTGGATAACCAGGGGATTATTACTCTCTTTAATATTTTCTGCACTGTCAATCTCCACCATTTTCCCTTGGTAAAGCAGCCCGATTCTATCGCCTACCAGGTAGGCACTTTTCATATCATGGGTTACCACTATCGAGGTAGTATGAAGCTTCTTTTCCAGCTCCATAATCAGAATATTTATGGCAGAAGCCGTTATAGGGTCAAGCCCGGTAGTCGGCTCATCATAGAGCACAATTTCCGGCTCCATTATCAGAGCACGTGCAATTCCTACCCTCTTTTTCATCCCCCCGGAGAGGTCGTCCGGATAGAGCTTCTCCACCCCCTTAAGGCCTACTAACGATAACTTTTCTGCCACCCTTTCCCTGATTTCCTCCTGGCCAAGCTGGGTATGCTCTACCAGGGGTAGGGCAATATTTTCCTCTACATTCAATGAATTGAGCAAAGCGGCAGATTGAAATACCATACCTATCCTCTTCCTTATTTTTTCCATACCTTCCTCAGTAAGATGGGTAATATCTTCTCCAAAAACCTGTATATTTCCCGCGTCAGGCCTTATGAGTCCGACTATCAGTTTCAAGGAAACGCTCTTCCCACATCCGCTCCTTCCAATGATTACCAGGGTTTCTCCTTTAAAGACTTCCAGGTTAAGCCCGTTGAGAACACTTTTCTCCCCAAAAGATTTATATACATTCTCCATTTTAATAACGACTTCTTTCATTTTCAGTACAATAGATGGGTTACTACGTAATCAGCTACAAGAATTAATAAAAAGGCAATTACTACTGAGCGAGTGGTGGACTCTCCCACTCCCCGTGCACCACCTTCAGTAGTAAATCCTTCATAACAACTTACCAACCCCATTATCAAGCCAAACACTGTTGACTTAATCAATCCATTCGCAATGTCCTTGGGAGAAACAAATTTTGCTATGCCCTCTATATAGGGGAATAATTTTATATTCAGTTGTGCCTTACCTATAATAAATCCACCCAGTAACCCGGTAACATTAGTGTAGATAGTAAGTAAAGGTAGGATAATTATAGAAGATATCATGCGAGGAACTACCAGCAGCCTGATAGGATTGATAGCCATAGCCCGGAGAGCATCAATCTCCTCGGAAATTTTCATCGTCCCTAATTCTGCAGTCATGGAAGCTCCCACTCTTCCCGCTACGATAAGCCCGGTAAGCACCGGGCCAAGCTCCCGGGCAAGAGTAGCACCCACAATACCGCCCAGCCATTGCGTGGCCTGAAACCTCAAGAGTTCCTGTCCGGCCTGGAGCCCCATAACCATACCGGTAAATACTGCCATGAGACTTACTACGGGCAAGCTCCCCACTCCCATTCTATATATTTGAGCTATTATTTCTTTCTTCATGCGGAATGCGGTCTTGAACCAGTAGAAAGCATGGAAAAGAAAAATCAACATATCCCCTGCTCTACCTACGCCTGCTGCTATTCTCTTACTCAGATTTATATCTTCTTCCATCTCTTCTCCTGATTCGCCTCTGCAGTGCCCCGATAGCTTCTCTAATTTTAACATTTTCGCTATCTTTTTTAGCAAGTTCCTCCAGCACACTCAATGCTTCCTCGTAGCGCCCTTCTTCCCGCAAAAGAGCTGCCAGGTCCCAGTAAGCGGGCAGAATAGAGGGATTCAATGCAATAACCTTTTTAAATTCTTCGATGGCTTTTCCTCTTTTTCCTATTTTTTTATATATCAGTGCCAGGTTGGCATGTGCAGTAGGATGATACGGATTAAGTTTAAGCATTTCTTCCAGGTAAAACCCCGCCTTTATTATTTCCCCTTTCCTGAGATAAAGAGCCCCTAAATTGAAGTCCGTCTCAGCATAATGCGGAGCCAGTTCCTTGATTCTCAAATACTCTTTTAGTGCTTTGTCCAGGTTGTTGGTGGAAGCATAGGCAAAGGCAAGCCGATAACGAGTTCTCAAATTGTAAGGATTCCAGGCTAAAGACTTAAGGTATTCGGGTATTGCCTCATTCCAGATAAGCTGCTTCCTGAAAATAATTCCCTTTCTGAGGTGTATCTGGGATAAGTTTTCTTTTACTCCCACATTAAAGAAAATCCACCCGCCTGCCAGAGAAAGAAAAACTATTAAGAGGTTTCTCTGCATAGCCGAGAAAGATAACTTGATGTGATAAAATTTCTTCTTGCCCTGGGGGGGCAGGGCAAATAACAATCCCATGAAAGTAAAGAAAAAGATAGAAGAAGAGGGATAGCGCAAATTAACCCCGAACAGATTATTTACCAGTATTCCCACGATTCCTGCCATAAGCGCAGGAAAGATAAAATTGCCGCTTTTATTAAACTTCCTTGCTCCTTCTCTCATGGAGATAAAAACAAGCATTAAGAAAATCAGCAAGCCGACTATTCCCGTCTCACTCCATTGTTCCAGAAACTCATTATGGGCATGGTCGGTAGCATTTACAGCATGAGGATTACGAAAATATTCTGGGACCCTGTACTCCGGATAAACCACTAAAAAGGTCCCCAGTCCCCACCCCACCAAAGGACGTGCCACTATCATTCTCCAGGTTCCCTGCCATATTCTTACCCTTATGCCAATCGTCCCCTCTCTTAAGTCAATCTTTATCTGTTTTTTAACCTCGGGTATCCTGGGAACGATAGATAGAGCGCTGACTATAAGCAGAAAAACCAGTAAGAGAGCAAAAATAATTTTCCCCCTGTTCCTAAATAACTTGTTCCGGTAAATAACTATTAGTGTAATCAATCCAGCAATTGTTCCTATGCCAGCTGCTCGTCCTCTTACTCCGTATATCAACAACAAAGAAAAAATAGAAATGAGAAGAGAGGGAATTCCTATGAAAGCCCTTTTCTGTTTCAGGTTATGCAAAGAGAAAAGAAGTGATAAAGGGAAAAGTATATTCAGGTAGGCAGAAAAGAAGTTTGGGTTTCCGAAAGTAGAAGGCAAAACTTTTTCGTAGGCGCGGGAATAGGTAATGATTTCTTTTATTCCGACCCTGGTATAGGCAAGTCTTATATCGTGCATAAAACCCTGCAGGTAGGAGATGCTTTCTTTTATAACCAGGGAAGCAAAAGGTATTAACAGAATTCCTATGATAATTCTTTCTTCTTTCTTGCTCCAGTCCATTATGGAGATAATATAGAAAAGCAAAAAGTAAGAAATCTGGGTGTAAAAATAAGGACGGCTTGCATAGGGATAGGGGGAGAAAAGGGTGGAAAGGAGGTACCAGAGGAAAAGAGAAATTAAGACAGGGTAGGCAGGATGATAGAACAGCCTAACTTTCCCTTTCTGAGTTAGCCCTATGAAGAAGAACAGGAGAGAAAGAAGCAAGAAAAACTGGAGCTGGGACAGCTTAACTAAAACGTAATTATAAGCCTGGGGAAGCTGGACAAGAGGAACCAGGAAAAGAGAAAAGAGAATAAACCCTTTTATCCAGTTTTCCAGTGAGCCATTCTGCTTTACTCCATCACTCACAGTTATAAACACCTGTCAATGTCAAATGTGAAAACTTACCTGCTCCTCCCCGATATATAACCAGGAGAGGAATCAGGCAGTCCTTCCCCCGTTTTATCAATCTCTTTTTCCACCACTATACCCCGGGTGGGAAAATCAAGCAGCCGGCTCACCCTGAGATTATCTTTTTTATTAAGGAGTTCCTTTTTTGCCTTTTCCACGGGGAAAGTATATATTCCTGCCTGGAAATGCATGTGGGAAAGAATCGAGGTGCCCGGTGGCCCATTGTACACGGAGAAATAATGGGGAGAGCTCAAAACAAATTCCGCCATTACTTTTAAAGCCTCTGCATCTATATACTGGGAAACATGCCTGGAATTAACAATAACAATATGGTGGTCGTAGTAAGGATAGGGGTTGGCAGAAATTACGTAATTGTTCCAGAAATAATCTTCTCTACCCGGCTCCTGTATACAGTAAGGACAGAGCTCCTTCCCCTTGCTTCTTTTTTCCACCCGGGCTTTACTTACGATTGACTTTCTATGCGGGTTAAACTGCACTTCAATTAGCCCATCCTTAAATACTTTACTTTCTATATCTCTCAGACATTTCTCTTTGATAAACTCATTCTCAATACCCTTATCCCAGAGCTTATCAATTCTTGCCTCTATATTCTCACAAGAAACACCCAATCTTTCCGGAGTCGCATCTATTTCTTCTGTTAATTCCTGGTAAAGGAATTGTAAATCTTCATGAGTAGAACTGATAGAATCCAGTGCCTCCCACACTGCCTCCAGGCCGGAAAAATCGTATATATCCCTATCCACGGCCACAACAAAACCGGCCATCTCCGAAGAGCCTGGTTTTATGGTCTTATCCGGGTCACCAAAGTGTTTCACATAATTATCGGGGAGTCTCCGCCAGCGCGGAAATATATAGGCGGTAAGCACGTTCTTCCTCAACTTGACGATTACATTGATAATTTTCGTTCTTTCGTTATTTCCCAGTTTTTTAACAATCTGGTAAGTAGTAGACACAAAACCCATACTTTCTCCTTTTTAATACTTTCCATATTTTAACACAAGTCCCCTATCCTTTTTTATACTGATCAAAACTCACATTCTTTGGCAGCGAATGGTCAGAATGGTAAATGTAACCTTCTTCTTTCTTAGCTACGGTAATCTTCTCTATTATTTCTTCCTCAATAACCCCAGATTCACCCTTACCATTTCTCGCATCTTTATGTTATCCATAACTATTATTTTCTTTATTAACTTTCCCACCCATCCCTGCCCCGGTAAATCCGGAACAGGCAAGCTATTAACTGTTCACTGCTTTCCCCGTCTAAGGTCTACAGTCTAAAGTCTATCCCAACTTATGTTGGGAGCATCCCCCTCACTACCCGCTACTGTTTACTGCTCACTGTTTCTTCAGTGCTATCTCCGCCAGAGAAAGTGCAATGGCAAACAGCAGGCAGAACATGGCAAAACGCAGGAAACTCAGAGGATAGGCAGGCAACTCTGCCACACCAATTGCTATGCCGGTAAGCTTCTGAATAAACCCTACCAGCACACTGAGAATGGCCAGCAAAAAAGATACCCACAAACCAAACCTGAATCCTTTCATCTATTCCCCCCTTTTCTGTAATTTTACCGCCTCCAGAGTATTCCTCAGCAGGATAGCAGTAGTGACAGGCCCCACTCCGCCGGGTACGGGAGTAATAAAGGAGGCTTTTTCTACTGCTTCCTCAAAGAGAACATCGCCCACAATCTTCATTTTCTTTCTGCCTTTTTCGTTTAGCACCGGTTTCCCCTCTGTGTCAAGAACAGGTACACGGTTAATTCCAATATCTATGACCACGGCCCCTTCCTTAACCATCTCTCCTTTTATCAAGCCGGGTTTACCGACTGCCACGATAAGCACATCTGCTCTCTTGGTATGAAATGAAAGGTCTCGCGTGGCAATATGACAGACAGTGGGAGTGGGAGACTCAAACAAAGATTCCAGGAGCATCAAGGTCAAGGGCTTACCTACTATTTCCGAGTGTCCTACAATCGTAACCTCCAATCCCTTAAGGGAAATACCGGTAGCTTCCAGCAAGGTTTTTGCCGCCTTTGCCGTACAGGGAACCAGTGTGCCTTTGCCGTATACCAGAAGTCCCATATTGTACGGGTTCATCCCTTCAGCATCCTTTTCCGGGGATATACTCGTTTGAATTTCTCGGGCGTTCATATGGGAAGGGACAGGAACCTGGAGGATTATTCCGTTTACCTTTTCGTCCCGGTTTAATTCTTCTATGAATTTTACTACTTCTTCCTGGGTCTTATCTTCGGGCAATTCGTGGAGATGATAAACTATCCCTACTTCCTCAGCGCTCTTTTTCTGATTCCGTGCATAAACTCGTGCCCCCGCATTATCTCCTATCATTACCGCATGAAGCGATACTTCAACTCCTTCTTTCCTTAACTTCTCAACTTCTGTTTTTACTTCACCTTTGATTTTCCCGGCTAATTCTTTTCCTTCCAGAAGTTTGGCTGCCATCGTTCCCTCCTTTTATTTTCTAACACCACGTGCAATTTTTAAAAGGTTGACTCTCCAGAAAATTTCCTGCCAATCCCGAGCCAGGTGAAGGCAGGCAGGTATGACAGGTGGGCTATTTTTGTGTTGCCGATTCATTCTTTGTTTGCCATCCTTCCTCACTGTTCACTATCCTCTAATCCCTGAACCTGTATTTAAGGAGAGCTACAACTGCTACTACTCCATCTTTCCAGGTTATCTTCTTTCCTTCCTCGTATCCCCGTCCATAGTAACTTATGGGCACTTCCCATACACGGTAGCCTCTCTTTAAAATCTTTGCGGTTATCTCCGGCTCTATATCAAAGCCGGAAGAGTGCAAGGGGATATTCTTTATCACTTCTTTTTTGAACATCTTGTATCCGGTCTCCATGTCTGTAAGAGTACTGTTGTAGAGAAGGTTGGTGAGCAGGTTCAGAAAAACGTTTCCCATCATATGCCAGAAAAGAAGCACTCTATGAGGCCCCAGGAAGCGTGTTCCGTAAACCACATCGGCCTTGCCGGCAAGTATCGGTTTCATAAGCAGGGGGTAATCTTCCGGGTTATACTCCAGGTCTGCATCCTGGATTACTATCAGGTCGCCCGTAGCTTCCTTGATGCCTGTACGGACTGCACTCCCCTTGCCACGGTTTCTCGGGTGAGAAAACACCCGTATGTTATTATATTTGGCTCTTAGTTTTGTTACGATTTTAAGTGTAGAATCGCGGGAACCATCATCTATTACAATCACTTCTTTATCTACTTTTCCTATATCCACTTTTTCTACTTCTTCAATTACACGGGTGATGGTAGCCTCTTCATTGTATACAGGGATCAGTATAGATAATTTCACTCTTCGTCCTCGTAATCTTTAGCTTCCTCTATTAACATTACTGGTATGCCTTCTCTTATCGGATAATACTTCTTGCACTGCGGGCAGATAATCTTATCACCCTTCCATTTAACCTCTCCTTTACACTTAGGACAGGCGAGTATTTCCAGCAACTTTTCATCCATAACCTTCCTCCCATGCTAAACATTGTGAACCAAAGAGTAACAATCCAGATATATATATTAAGTTTCTGTTCTCGTTCATCTAAGTATTCCCCTGATTTCCCGCAATATATCTTTTATTTTCCCCCTTACCTCGTTCCGCATTTGCTCCAGGGCTTTAACTCTTTCCCGCAACAATTTTACCGTGAGATTTTCCCTCTGGAGGGATTCCACTTTTTTTTCAAGTTCTTTAATCCTGGAGGCAAGCAAATTCTCTTCTTTTCCCCTGTTCTCTCTTTCCCGCAGTAACTTCTTGATTCTCCTCTCCAGTTCTTTCCACTTTTCCTCCATGCTTAGAGAATCCTTAAATCATTACTGCCTTATCTCGATACCTTTCTGAGAGAGTTTCTTCTTGATTTTCCCCATAATTTTCTCACCTTCTTTGTCGGTAAGGGTACCTGACTTTTTCTGAAAAACAAGCGAATAGGTGAAACTCTTGAAACCGGGAGGAATTGGCTTCCCCCGGTACAAATTGAAGAGATAAATATCTTTAAGCAACTCCCCGGCGCTTTCCCGTATCAATTGTTCTACTGCCTGGTAGGGTATTTCTTCTTTTAACACCAGAGAAAGGTCCCTTTTAAGGGGAGGGAATTTGGGCAATTCCTCGTATCTCCTGGGAGAAATTTTATCGGACAGCTGGCTTAAGTAAATTTCCCAGAGAAAAAGGTGCGCGTCCAAATCCAGCCTGTCCCGTACTTCTTCTTTCAATTCTCCCGCAATTCCCGCCTCTTTGCCGCCTACTTTTAGTGCCAGAGCCGGCTCCAGCAAGGGATTGCTTACCTCTTCCCAGTGAAAATCCTTCTCCCATTCCTCACACAACTTTTCCACTATTCCCTTTGCCTGGAACAAGTCCGCCTGAATATCGGTTGCCTTCCATCCCCCTTTTTGCCAGATTCCCGCCAGCAATCCTCCTGCATGATACTCCTCCCGGAAACCATCCCCTTTTTTCGTATACACCTTGCCTACTTCAAAGATTTTCAGGTCACGATTACCCCGGCTGAGATTTATTACACCCACCTGGATAAGTGCGGGAAGGAGAGAGAACCTCATAATTTCCCACTCTCCGCTTAACGGATTATCCATCCGAATTACATCCGGGGGAAGGGGGAAATTTAATTTTGTAATAATCTCCAGAGGGATAAAGGAATAATTCAACACCTCCCACAAACCCATACTAAGAAGAATGTTTCTGATTTTATCTGTTTTCTCTTCTTCCTCATTTCGGTAAAAGGGAGGCGTTCCGCCCTCCGGTAAAGTAGAAGGGAAGTTATCATAGCCATGGATGCGTGCTATTTCTTCTATCAGGTCAATTTCCTGCTCTATGTCGTAGCGGAAGGAAGGAACGCTAACCTGCAAACGATCCTTTTTTTTCTCACAGGTAAACCCCAGCCGGGAGAGGATTCCCTCATAGTCATGAAGAGCTTTTCCCAGGATTTTACCTGCCCTTTGAGGCCTTAGGCTAACCTCTTTCTCCTTTAATCCCTCTCTTTTTACATCTACGAATCCCTTGAGCGGCTTTCCTTCTGCAAATTTATCTATGAGATAGGCTGCCCTATCCGAAGCAATGGCGGCTATATTCCAATCCACCCCTCTTTCAAATCTATAGGAAGACTCGCTTACCAATCCGTAGCGGCGGGAAGTTTTCCTTATGCTTTGCGGGTGAAAGCAGGCGCTTTCCAACAGGATGCTTCTGGTGGCGGGAGAAATCTCACTCTCCTCCCCCCCCATTACCCCGGCCAGGGCTACGGCTTTTTCTTCATCCGCAATTACCAGGTCTTCGCCAGAGAGAGTCCTGCTTACTCCGTCCAGGGTAATCAGTCTCTCCTGGGGTTTTGCTTTTCTTACCAGGATTTTCCCGCCTTTAATTTTATCCCTATCAAATGCGTGCAGAGGCTGCCCCAGCTCTAACATTACGTAATTTGTCACATCAACAATGTTATTTATATCTCTTATACCACAGAGTTTAAGCCTCCAGCGAATCTTTAACGGGCTTTTCTTTACCCTGGTGTTTTCAATTATTCTCAGGGTATAACGCGGGCATAATTCCGGGTCTTTTACTTTTACTTCTACTTTTTCAGAAGCAGGTTCAAATTCCTCTATAAAATGCTCTGGTATTCTCAACTCCTCCCCGCTGAGAGCCCTTATTTCACGGGCAATCCCCAGGATACTCAGACAATCACCACGGTTTGGAGTCACACTTATATCCAGAACCCAGTCTTCCAGACCAAGCGAGGTATAAATTTCCTCCCCTACCCTGGCCTCGGGCGGGAGTATCCAGATGCCGGAAGCATCTTCCCCTACGGCAAGCTCTTTTTCTGAACACAGCATACCCGTGGACTCCACTCCCCTGATTTTCCTCTTCTCAATGTTAATTCCCCCGGGAAGCACTGCCCCTACCAAAGCCAGAGGGGATTTGATTCTCTCCCGTACATTGGGAGCCCCGCAAACAACCTGCACCTTTTCTTTCCCGGTAAATACTTCACATAGGCTTAGTTTATCAGCATTGGGATGGGGAGAGACTTTAATTACCTCTCCCACTACGACTGAGGGAAGCTTAATCTCTTCTACCCCCTCAATTTCCAACCCCAAGGAAGTAAGCCTGTCGGCCAAGTCAGGCGGAGAAAAAGGAATATTTATAAATTCTTTCACCCAGTGGTAAAGAATCTTCATATAGCCATTCCTCCGTCCACCCTTACCACTTCTCCTGTAATATAAGAAGAAAGCGGGGAAGAAAGGAAAAACACCGAGTTTGCCACTTCCTCCGGCAATCCTATCCTATCCATGGGAATATCGGCCAACATTTTCTCCCTGGCTTGAGGAGAGAGTTTTTCTGTCATGGCACTCTGAATAAACCCGGGAGCTACTGCATTAACCCTTATCCCCCATCGCGCCAGTTCCTTGGCTAAAGACTTGGTAAAGGCAATCAGGCCTCCTTTTGAGGCTGAATAATTTGCCTGGCCTGTATTTCCAATCATTCCCACCACGGAAGCAATATTAACTATGCAGCCTTCCTTTTGCTTCATCATCATCTTTACCACGACCCGGGAACAGTTAAAGGCACCTTTCAGGTTAATCGCTATGACCTGGTCCCATTCTTCTTCTTTCATGCGGATGAGCAGATTATCCCTGGTAATGCCAGCGTTGTTGACCAGGATATGAATATTTCCGAACTTTTCTTTTACCTCTAAGACAGCTCTCTCCACCTGGGCAAAATCTCTTATGTCAACTTTCCAGAATCCGAAGCTGACGCCTTTTTTTTCTATTTCGCCAGATAGCGCATCTCCTTCCTGAATGTCAAAGACAGCGATGTCAGCCCCCTCCTCTGCCAGCTTCAAGGCAATAGCTTTACCTATTCCCCTGGCCCCCCCGGTAATCAATGCGACCCGGTTCTGTAAAATTTTCACCATATCCCTCCTCTTTGTATATTATCTGGAATCTTCTACTGCTTTTTATTTAATCCGGAGCAACTTGATGGCCTCTTCCAGCAATTTCAGGGTATCCGTGGTTAAAATCTTACTCCCTTTTTGTATTCTTTTTATTAATCCTCCCAATACTTTCCCGGGGCCCACTTCCACAAATGTATCTACCCCCTTTTCTCCCAGGTAGGAGACGGACTCTTCCCATCTAACCGGGGAAGTAAGTTGAAGGGTAAGGTTCTCCTTGATTTTATCCGGTTCACTCTCTTCCCGGGCAGTAACATTGGAGATCACAGGGAAACGGGGTGAGTGAAATCGGAAACTGCTGAGTTTTTTCTTAAACTCATTGGCTGCTTCTTCCATAAGGGGAGAATGGAATGCTCCACTTACTTTCAGATATATTACCCGTCGGGCACCGGATTTCTCGGCAAGTCCTGCCGCGTATCTCAAAGCATCCTCCTCTCCGGAAATCACTATCTGCCCGGGAGAGTTATAATTGGCACATACTACGGTTCCTTTTGTTTTCGCCCGGGAAATTATTTCCTCCACTTTTTCTCTCCCTAATCCTATAATAGCTGCCATACTCCCCTTTTTTGCTACATCCATTAACTCCGCCCTCGCTTTCACCAGCTCCAATCCTTCCTCGAAAGAAAAAACTCTACTGGCAGCAAGAGCAGTGTATTCTCCCAGGGAATGTCCCATTACATA
The DNA here is from genome assembly GCA_027021085.1 of bacterium. GTDB lineage: Bacteria > CAIJMQ01 > CAIJMQ01 > JAADFP01 > JAADFP01 > JAADFP01. The sequence goes on along the minus strand of JALUVB010000261.1, from coordinate 8,447 downwards.
ATCAGGAATTATTCCTCCTTCTTCCTCCCAGACTCTGAATATTGAAAAACTAACCAGGTAAATAGCCGGCTGTGTAAACAACGTTCTTCCCAGGGCTTCTTCCTTTCCCGAGAAAATAAAGGCAGGAACATCCCATTTTAGTATCTCTTCGGCTTTCTGGAATAAATCTTTTACCAGAGGGAATCTTTCGTAAAACTCCCTGCCCATACCTACATATTGAGAACCCTGTCCGGGAAAGACAAATGCTACCATCTTATCACGCAAGCTCCCCAGGTAAGCCCGCCTCCAAAAGCATCCAGAAGGATTAAATCACCTTCTTTGATTCTTCCTTCCCTTACTGCTTCATCCAGCGCAATAGGGATGGTGGAAGCAGAGGTGTTTCCATATTTATGAATGGTAATGAATACTTTATCTTCAGGAATGCCTATCCTGCGTGCACATGCTTTCATAATCCTCCAGTTAGCCTGGTGAGGAATGAAAAGAGAAATATCTTCCGGCTTAATTCCAGCTTCCTCGATAGCCGCCATTCCAGCTTCAGCAAGTATCCGCACCGCAATCTTGAACAATTCGTTACCTTTCATCTTCAGGTAATGTTTTCTGTTTTTTACGGTCTCCACACTGGCAGGAAGCCTGGATCCTCCCGCAGGCATGTAAAGCAAATGCCCAAATTCGCCATTTGCTCCCAGAGTATAGGATAAAAGATGTTTCTGTGCATCCGGTACAATTACACAGGCACCTGCCCCGTCAGCCAGCAGCACACAGGTCCCCCGGTCTTCCCAGTCAGTTATTTTTGACAGAGTTTCAGAAGCAACAAAAAGCACCTTTTTATACCTGCCTCCCCTAACTAATCCTTCCACCGTAGCCAGCCCATAGACAAATCCAGAACAGGCAGCCATAACATCAAAGGCGGCAGCATTCTTTGCCCCAATCCTTTTCTGAATAAAACACGCGGTAGAAGGAAAGAACATATCCGGGGTTATAGTAGCTACCACGATGAGGTCAAGTTCGCCAGGAGAAACCCCTGCCATTTTAAGAGCCCGCAAAGCTGCCTCTGTTCCCAGGTCAGAAGTAGCCTGGTCCGGAGCAGCAATTCTCCTTTCCTTGATACCTGTCCTCTCATGAATCCATTTATCCGAGGTGTCTACTATTTTTTCCAGGTCAAAGTTTGTCAATACTTTCTCCGGAAGATAAGAACCTGTGCCTACAATACGAATTTCTTTGTTCAAGAGGAGAACTCCTTTTCTATTTCCCTATTAATTCCTTTTTTGACTTCTCTACAAGCCACCAGAATACTATTTTTTATCCCTTCGGCAGGAGAAGCTCCGTGAGTTATAATACAGTATCCTTTTACCCCCAGGAGTATTGCTCCGCCATAAGTTGAATAGTTTACTCTCCTGAAGAAATCACCCAGCAATTTTTCCAGCGAGCCCTCTACCTCCCGGGGAATAACCGCTTTTTTCAGGTACTCTTTTATATACATAGCCATGCTTTCTGCTACCCCTTCGCCGCACTTTAAAACAATGTTTCCCACAAAACCATCGCAAATCACAACATCTGCTTTCCCCCGGAAAATGTCCCTTCCCTCAATATTCCCTATAAAATTCAGGCCGGATTCTTTCAGCAAGGGATAGGCTGACTTTACTACCCGGTTTCCTTTGGTAGGCTCCTCACCTATATTCAACAATCCTACACGAGGATTTTCTTTCCCTATCATCTCACGTACATATATACTGCCTATTATGCCAAATTGAACCAGTTCCTCTTCCCCGGTATCCACACACGCCCCTGCATCTAAGAGAAGGGTAAAATCAGACGAAGTGGGCAGTAAAATAGCCAGGGTAGGTCTCTTCACTCCTTTTATCCTTCTTAAAAATATAGAGGCAGCAGCTACTGCCGCACCCGTATTACCCGCGGTAACCACCGCTTCCACCTTTTTTTCTTTGAGCAACTGAAAACATTTGACCAGGGAAGAGCTTTTCTTCCGCCTAACTGCGGAGACCGGTTCTTCGTCCATCTGGATAACTTCTTCTGAAGGGTAAATACTGAAATTGGGTAAAGGGTTTTTGTTTATAAAGTCTCCTATTATATCTTCGTTTCCTACCAGGACTATCTCATCAGGGATTTCAGAGGCAGCTAAGGCCCCCCCTTTTAAGATTACCTCGGGGCCCCTGTCCCCTCCCATTACATCCAGAGCGATTCTCATTTGGCCATTACTTTACTTCGATTACTTTCCTTCCGCGATAGTAGCCACAATTCGGGCAGACCGTGTGAGAAGGCTTCATCTGGTGACAATGAGAACACTCCACTAACATGGGAGCCTGCAGGTGATGGTGAGACCTTCGCATTCCCTTACGTGAATGCGAGGTCTTTCTCTTGGGTACAGCCATTTTAATTCTCCTTTCTGAATTTCGGGTTTATTATTCAGCCTTAAGTTTAACTCAAAATCGCTTTCTCTTCAAGATGCAATCGGGGAAATAAGAAATCTTTTCTTTTTACAGTATTTCTCAGGTATAATTAGGGATAAATAAAGGAACAGGAAGTATGAGATTTAACAAGGAAAAGGAACATGGGGTGGAGCTTGCGGCTCCTCATCTTGCAGGATTCAAGGCACAAAAGATAGTTTTTGTCGGAGATAGTATCACTGATGCCGGAAGAAGTCAGGAGTTTTATCCCTACGGAAACGGCTACGTCTCAATTTTCAGGGACCTGCTCATTTCCCTGCACCCGAAACCGAGCATAACAATCATTAACAAAGGAATCAGCGGGAATACCATACCCGGGCTAAGGGAAAGATGGGAGGATGATATAATCTTCCAGTCTCCTGATTGGCTATCCATACTTATCGGGATAAACGACCTGCATAGGGCAGTTAGGGACGGCCAGAGAGAGTTTAGCCCGGAAAATTACTACAGGAATTACCGGGAATGTCTAAAGATTACCCGGGAAACAATTGCTCCGAACATAATTCTCATGACTCCTTTTTATATCAGCAGGACTAATACTATGGATACTTTTCGTAAGAGAGTACTGGAAAATATTCCTGCGTATATTGAAAAAGTGGAAAAGCTAAGCAGGGAATTTTCCACACTTTTTATTAACCTTCATGAAATATTCCAGGCCAAACTTGCTGCCTGCGAACCAGAGACATTTGCTCCTGAGCCAGTACACCCCAACCGTACCGGCCATACCCTGATAGCAGTAGAAATAATGAAGGCATTAGGCTTAATAAAATAAACAGTGCATGGCAAGCAATAAGAAAAGAATGCTCTCGCCTGCCTGTTTGCAGAGCTTCTATTCTCTAAACCAGGACCAGGAAAAAGGAAAATGGAGATAAAAGGATTCATTCCTAATTCCCTTCTTGACTGGGAAGGTTACATAGTCTCCACAATTTACCTCCCTTACTGCAATTTTCGCTGTCCCTACTGCCAGAATCCATCCCTGATATTTTCCCCCCACACCCTTTCTACCATTACCTGGGAAGAATTAAAAAGCTACTGGAAGAAAAACAAAAAATGGATAGACGGAGTATGTATAACCGGTGGTGAACCCTGTCTTTACCGCAAGTTACCCGAGTTGCTGCGGGGGATAAAAGGGCTGGGGCTAAAAGTAAAACTGGACACTAACGGCACATTCCCCCGGAGATTGGGAGAAGTAATCAACGAGAACCTTGTGGACTACATAGCTATGGATATTAAAGCACCTTTAAATATGGCTTCCTACCAAAAATCTACGGGGATAAAGAGAGAGTTTTACCTGAAAAGAATCAAGGAAAGCATTCAGATGATAAGAGATTCCGGCATCGACTACGAGTTTCGTACTACGGTGGTTCCCACCCTGCACACAGAAAAAGACATTGAAGAAATCGCCAGTTATATTCAGGGTGCCAGGGCATACTACCTGCAGAATTTTGTGCCGCATGACACACTAAACCCCGCCTATGAGAAAATTACCCCCTACCCGCGGGAAAGGTTAGAGAGTATGTGTAAAAAAATTGCCCGGCGGGTGGTTAAGTGCGGAACGAGAGGAAAATAAAAACCCACCTGAAAGGAAAAGGAGAAGAGATGTTACCAAGAGAAAGATTTATCTCTGCCCTGGAACGAAAACCCATAGAAGGCAGAGTGCCACATTTTGAACTCGTCTTTTATCTCACCATGGAAGCACTTGGCAAAGTACATCCAAATCATAGAAACTATGCCCAGTGGGAGCAGATGAGCCAGGAAGAAAAAAAGCTACACCGGGAAGATATAGCCGGAATATTCCTTGCTACGGCAGAAAAGTACGAACACAGCGCAATTTTTGTCCATCCCAATCCAACTACCTTTGAGGAGACAGTAAAACTACTAGAGATATTAAGGGAGAAAAGCGGGGATAAGTACTTCCTGATGGTGCACGGTGATGCAACATTCGGGATTCCCCCGGGTGAAAAAATAGAAGAATTTATCTACCAGGTAGCAGACGAACCAGACAAACTAAAAGAGAAAGCAGAAAGTATGGTAAACAAGGCACTGGCAAGAGCGGAAAAATTCAGCCGCTATCCCGGCCTCCTGGACGGATTTGCCCTCTGTGCAGATTATTGCTTTAACACCGGGCCGTTTTTGTCTCCTTCCATGTTTGCAGAATTCATCACTCCCTATCTAAAAAAACTGATACAGGGATATAGAGACATGGGCTTTTACACCATAAAACATACAGACGGCAACATCATGCCCATTCTTGACCAATTAACAGAAGCACACCCACATGCACTTCATTCATTAGACCCGCAGGCAGGAGTAGATATAGCAGAAGTAAAAAGATTAATAGGTGAACGAGTATGCCTTATCGGAAACGTGAATTGCGGGCTTCTCCAGACAGGAAGCGAGGAGGAAGTTATAGAATCGGCCAGTTATGCACTTAAATATGGTATGCCCGGTTACGGCTACATATTTTCCACTTCAAATTGTGTATATACGGGCATGCCTTTGAAAAGGTACGAATTGATGCTGGAAATCTGGAGGAAAGAGGGAAATTACACAACGGGAGAGTAAAAAGATGATGAAGAAAAGAATCATCTCTCTTCTCATTTACGCGGTGGCCATGGCCTACCTGGAAGCCCTGGTGGTAGTTTACCTGAGAAGAATCGTTCCCCTGGAAATATGGAATAAAGTTACCGGTTACCAGGATATAATCCGGCTCATTCAAAAAGCAGGTATTATGTGGAGCGAACAAACCCGGGAGTTCGCCACCATAATAATGCTCGGTACTGTAGCTTATTTATTCGGGAGAAACAAGAGGGAGAAATGGGCAGGATTCCTGATTTCCTTTGGTGTATGGGACATCTTTTACTACGTATTTCTCTACCTGTGGATAAAATGGCCTCCCTCTCTGCTTACCCAGGATGTCCTCTTCCTCATTCCCCTGCCCTGGGTAGCACCGGTAATTGTTCCTATTGGTATTTCTGTAATTCTGATACTCTGGGGCAGATTGCTTCTTATACCAGTTCAACATCTCTCCCAATATAGGCCTGAAAATTAGTTCTAAGCCTTGCCGCACTTTATTAATTAAAAAATTTTGCTCTCCCAATATTCTTTATGTGTATTGTAGACTCTTATAAAACAAGATTATCCCACCTTTTTATCTCTAACAGTGTATCCTTTTAAATCTCTCCTGCAACAATAACTACTTTTTTTAATTCTTTGCTACAGCAACCAGCTGGATGCGTGGACAGGAAAAAATGATTGATTTGCTTATCCCCCTCTCTTCATGCTCTGATATTATGCAAATACCCCTGGAATCGTTTACATTTCACCAGAACAGAATCACTCAGGTCAGCTCTTTTTTTCATTATTTACTTTTTAATATCGCCTGACAGCTCTCCCGGATTATCAATCTTGTAGGAAGCACTATTTTAACTCCCAGGGATTTTTCTCCGTTTATGCGTGCCATAATCTTTTTGGCTGCCTCTTCTCCCATAGCATAGCGGGGAACTTTTACGGTAGTAAGATTGGGGTCAGTGACCAGACAAATATGGATATCATCAAAACCAATTATACTCATTTGCTCCGGCACCTTTATCCCTGCTTCCCTGCAGGCTTTTAACGCTCCCACGGCAATCCTATCATTACAGCAAATTATGGCTGTAGGTAGATTCCAGGATTTATCTTTTAATTTACTTATAAAGTGCAACTTAGCATTTTCAATATCTGCCACACACCTAATTACCAGGTCTTTATCAAATGCCAAACTATTTTTCTCCAGCGCCTTTCTATATCCCGCAAACCTTTCTTCCCAGGCAGGCATTCCTTCCGTTAAACCAAGGTAAGCTATTTTTCTATGGCCAAGGCTTATTAAATAGTCCATAGCCTGCAATATGCCATCTCCATTGTTAGGCATTACCCAATCAATGTTTGCATCCCCGGGGTCATCATCCACCACCACTATCGGTTTATGAGCAGCACGATAATAATTCATAACCTCTTCATGCCTTTCCCCCACCAGAATCACCCCATCACACTCCAGCAAGTCTGCACTCACCGGCTCAGTAAACTTTTCAAACCCGGAGATAATAGTATGATAGCCCTGGTCAGATAAAGTGGAATTAATTCCATCCAGAATTGTATGGAAGAACTTAAAATCTTCTTCCGGGTAACTCCTGCTAAAAACCCGAATAAGTTTCGTGCGCCATAATACCCTATTCTTGCTTTTGTTTTCCGCCAGAACACGGGCTGCTAAATGAGGCTGGTATCGGGTAGCATTTATAGCCTTCAGAACCTTTTCACGGGTTTTTTTACTTACGTAATCGTATCTGTTCAAAACCCTGGAGACTGTAGCTGTAGAGACTCCAGCCTTTTTGGCTACATCCAGCATGCTTACCTGCTTTTTCTTTCTCATCTCTATTAACTACAATTACATATGAAACCGTTTACATCCTACCATAAAACCACCATTATTGTCAACATTTTGGTCAGGGGATTAGCCAATGTAAGGAAGGAGAAAGTTGCTTTTCCGATAACTGCTCACTACTTCTCGACGCATGTCGTGAAGCAGGCATGCCAGGTAGCACTGGTATTTTTACTTCTTAGGTTTTCCCCAATATCCCCCTCTTGTCATTCCCGCGAAATTTATCCCCTTCACCAAGAAACCAGGATTACCAGGATACCGCGTTACCATTTACTGCTTACTATACTCCCAGTCTGTAGTCCAAAATCTAAGGTCTATAGTCTTTCCTGTTCCCCTCGCTACCCACTACTATCTACTCGCTACTTACTATCTCACTATTTACTATTTATTCTTTACTGTCTCTCAATAAAAATCTACTTCTCCTTCATAAATCTCCTGCAACAAGGATACATAATAAGAAAAATTATCCCAGGAGATGTCCGCGGAAACTGAGTGGTCAATCTTGGGAATGTATCCCCCTTCTTTAATAACAGGAATTTTTTTTCTTACCTCTTCCCTGATTTCTTCTTTGGACTTGCTTAGAACCCTTTTATCAATACCGCCTATCATACGGATTTCCTTCCCGTATGTTTTCCTTAATTTCACAGGGTCCATATCCGCAGCCACTTCACAGGGTTGAAAGCAGTTTATTCCCGCTTCAAAATAAAGTTTTATAAAAGGATTAATATTTCCATCGCTATCGTAAACAGTAATATCACAGCCATGTTTTCTGGCAAATTCTGTTACCTTCTTATACCTGGCAAGAAGAAAACTTTTAAACATACCGGGAGAAATCAGGGTGGAAGTTTTATAGGCTATATCCTCCCCGAATCCCAGGTAGTCAATTTTTAATTTCGGTAAGACCCTTTTCAATCCTTCCAGACATATAATGTTTATTCTTTCAAATAAATCATCAATTAACTCCGGGGCATCGTAAAATAGGTAACTGCTGTATTCAACCCCGGTTAAATTTCTCAAAGTATTGTAATAGCATCCCCCATCAAGAAAAATAATATAATCCCTTTCCGGATTATCCCATCTTTTCACTTTCTCATCCCAATCCTCCGGCCACCTCTCCTCTATCCTTGAGAGGTCAAAGTGTTCTTTTATTATTTTTTCCAGGTCATTTTTATCTTTAACGGGAAACTCCAGCCATTCAGGCATGGAAGTTTCGGCTTTAAATACCTTTACCACCCTCCCGTAATTATCTGTTTTTATAATCTCGTTCTGACTCTCCGAGATTATCCTTTCCTCGAAACCGGGGAAAAGCCCCGTGTTTAACCCCACGTACTCGCTTTTGAGTGTATCTATTTTCAGGTATTCCTCATAATTGGTTCCCAATGGTAAACCTTCTTTATGCCATCTCCTGAGAGTATCTTTCCAGGGCCCCTCAGGCATAAAAGGAGGATGGTCTACCTCCTCATATCTCATTACCCGTAAGAATCTTTCTCGGTTATTCATTTTTATCGCATAAGATTTTAAGTGGCTATTTTCTCTTCCTCTGCCTTTTCGACTATCTCTTTCAATCT
>JALUVB010000260.1 GCA_027021085.1 bacterium | reverse complement strand
CGGATGTAAAAACCAGGCTTGTTTCGGTGGCTTTGATAAATTTGTGCAGGAATGGGGTGGAAAGATTCTACTTTGTAATCTTAAATCGCACCAGTACGAATGGGTAAAAGGAATAGTAAATAAAGTACCTTCCTATTCTCAATGGGGTATAGAGGAAAGGGCAAAATTTGTGCAGGAATCAGAAGATATACTTATTAAACTCAGGGAAGAGATATTGCTGGAAACCCCTGTCCAGTACCTCAAGGGAGTAGGACCTCGCCTGGCGGAAAAACTTGCTCGGTTAAGTATTGTGAACATGCGGGATCTTCTTTACCATTTTCCCCGTAGATACGAAGACAGAAGCCGACTGGAAAACATCGGTTCTTTAAAGAGGGGGGAAACCGTTACCATAAAAGGTAAAGTTCTCCTTATGGGGGAAGAGAGAACCCGCAGGGGGAAAAAACTGCTTAAAGCCATAGTCAGCGACGGGACAGGGAAAATAACTATGATATGGTTTTCATACCGGGGGATAAAAAAACTGCTTCCCTTAGGAAAGGATATTATTTTCACCGGCCGAGTGGAAGAGTTCTCCGGCAGGTGTATGATTCATCCGGAGTTTGAAGTTGTAGAAGAAAATAATCCGCATCTAAATGTGGGAAGAGTTATTCCTCTTTACCCCTCCACCCAGGATATTACCCAGAGGTTGTGGAGAAAACTGATATTTCAATCCATAGAAGAACATACCCCTTTTCTTTATGACCCCTTGCCTGAGTTTATAAGGAAAAAACATGCTCTTCCTCACGTAAGCGAAGCCATGAAAGATATTCATTTCCCTTCTTCTTCCAGCTCCCTGAGAAAGGCCCGTTTGCGCTTTGCCTGGGAAGAAATGTTTCTCTTTCAACTGGGGCTGTTTTTAAAGAGGGGGAGTTTTGAAAAAAACAAAGGGAGGGTTTTAAAAGGAAAAGTGCGGGAGATACTTTCCGATATCTTGCCTTTTTCTCTTACTGCTTCTCAGGAGGAAGTAGTAAAAGAAATTGAGAGAGACCTCAACTCAGGGAAGCGGATGTACCGCCTCTTGCAGGGGGAAGTTGGTTCGGGGAAAACAGTGGTAGCTCTGGGAGCAAGCTTACTCGCGCTAAAGAATGGCACCCAGGTAGCAATTATGGCACCCACATTAATACTTTCCGAGCAGCATTACTTCAATTTCCTGAGATACCTTTCCCCTCTGGGATACGAAGTGGTTTTATTAACCGGCAAAGAAAAAGGGAAGCAGAGGGAAAAGATATTAAAAAAAATCCGGGAAGGAAAGGCAGATGTAGTAATAGGAACCCATGCCCTTGTTGAGGAAGAAATCAAGTTTTCTTCCCTGGGATTGGTAGTTATTGACGAACAGCATAAGTTTGGCGTAATGCAGAGGAGCGCCCTCTCTTTCAAAGATGAGTTTCCGCACGTTCTGGTAATGAGCGCCACACCAATTCCCCGCAGTCTGGCGCTGGCGCTGTATGGGGACATGGAAATTTCCACCTTGAAGGAGGTGCCTGGAGGGAGGGGAGAAGTGGAGACTTTCTGGATAAGGGAAGAAGAAAGAGAAAGAGTATACCAGTTTATGAGAGAAGAGATTTCCCGGGGCAGGCTTATCTACTATGTTGTTCCCCGCATAGAATCCTCTGGTAAGAGCGAGTTAGAGTCAGTAGAAGATGCTCTCCGGAGGTTAAAGTTCATATTGCCTGATATTCCGATAGGGGTACTGCACGGAAGACTTAAAAAAGAAGAACAAAGGGAAATTATGGAAAAATTCCGTAAAAAAGAGTTTCATCTACTTCTTTCCACCACGGTAATAGAGGTTGGTATGGATGTCCCGGAAGCCACTCTCATGGTTATAGAAGACGCTCATAATTTCGGATTAGCCCAGTTACATCAATTGCGAGGCAGAATAGGCAGAGGTCCTTATTCTTCCTATTGTGTACTCATAGGGAACCCTGCTACGGAAAAAGGATACAAAAGATTGAATACCCTTCTTGAGAGTAAGGATGGATTTCTTATAGCTGAGGAAGACCTCAAGTTAAGGGGGCCGGGGGAATTGCTCGGATTTAAGCAGCACGGTTTTTCCGGTTTTCGCATAATAAATCTTCTCCGCTCTACCAATCTCATTGAAAAAGTAAGAAAAGAAGTCCGGTACTATTTAGAAAAACAGGCTATTCCCGTCACCCTTTTGAAGGTAATAGAAGAAAGATTTCCGGAATGGAGAGAAATATCCTTGACTTAAAAGGCATACTCATTTAAAATCTTAACAGTAAAGTAAATAAGGTCAGGACGTAAATTGAATATTTATAGATACAAAAAAGCAAGGTTAGAGTTTTTTGCTTTTTTTATACTCTTCTTTGTTGCCTTTTCGCCTTCTTTGCTGTTCAGCCAGGAGAAAGCACAACCTGCTGTGGCTTCTCCCCAGCCAGTAACCCGGGATATTTATCCAAAGACTTCATTCTCTATCTCTCCCGATGGTAATAAAATTGCTTTAAGTATGATAAAAGAAGGGCAGGAAGAGTCTCTGTATATACTTGACCTCCGAACAAAGGAATATCGCCGCATAACCAATATCCCGGCTGAACACCCTTCCTGGTCACCGGAAGGCAGAAGGATAGTATTCAGTTCATTTAACATAGAAAATTTTTCCTCGCGTATTTACATTGTCAATGCAGACGGCACCGGACTTAAGGATACTCCCCAGGAAGGCTATCGTCCTGCCTGGTCGCCCCTGGGTAACCTTATTGCCTTGATGCTTCAGCACAATATATGGACCATGAATATAGACGGAAGCAACTTAAAATTTCTTACCATGGAAGGGTACAATGATTATCCTTCCTGGTCACCCGATGGCAAGAAATTGGTTTTCTCCTCGGACGGAAATATTGCCACGGTAAGCGTAAAGACAGGATTTATTACTGACATATTCAAAGAAAAATCCTGGTGTGGTTATCCTGTTTTCTCTCCCGATGGAGAAAAGATTGCTTTTGTTTCAAACAGGGGAGGACAATACGATATCTGGTCTGTGAATCTGGCCGGTAAAAACCTTACCAGGATTACCCAGGATACGGCCAGGGAGTCTTTCATCCAGTGGAGCCCCGATGGATACATATATTATCTGCGGGAAGAAAATCGCATCTACAA
>JALUVB010000259.1 GCA_027021085.1 bacterium | reverse complement strand
GTATAATTTACTATGATAGTCAAGGTAATCCAGAAATTCTTTGGCACGAAGAACGAGAGGGAGATTAAGCGCATCGGAAAGATAGTGGAGGAGATTCATAAGTGGGAAGAGGAGATGCGGAAGATACCTCTGGAAAAAGTGCCGGAGAAAACAAAGGAATTCAAGGAAAGAGTAAAAGAAATAGAGAAAGAAAAAGCCGAAGAATTAGAAGAGATAAGAGCAAATATCCGGCAGGCAGTAACCTCTCAGGAGAAATTGAGGTGGAAAAGAAGATTGCGGGAAGCAAAGAACAAGATTCTGGAGCCCTTATTGCCAGAGGCTTTTGCCCTGGTTAAAGAGGTCGCCAGGAAGCTGGTAGGCAAAAAATGGCAGGTATGTGATATGGAGATAGAGTGGGATATGGTTCCTTTTGACGTGCAGTTGATAGGAGGAGTGGTAATACATGAAGGGAAAATTGCAGAGATGGCCACAGGCGAAGGGAAAACTCTGGTTGCCACCCTTCCTGCCTACTTGAATGCTTTAACCGGGGAAGGAGTGCACGTAGTTACTGTAAATGATTACCTGGCCCGTAGAGATAAGGAGTGGATGGGCCCCCTTTACGAGGCTCTTGGTCTTACGGTAGGGGTTATTCAGAGTACCCTGGATTATGCAGGGCGCTGCCAGGCTTATTCCTGCGATATAACCTACGGAACTAATAACGAGTTTGGCTTTGATTATCTCCGGGATAACATGGCTACATCCCCGGAGGAAATGGTGCAGAAGAAATTGAACTTTGCCATTATCGACGAGGTTGATTCAGTGCTTATAGACGAGGCAAGAACTCCTCTCATTATTTCTGGGCCTTCGGAGGAATCAATAGACATTTATTACCAGGTGGATAAAATAGCCCGCAAACTTAGAGAGGGTGAAGACTACGAGTTGGACGAAAAATCCAAAAATATTGTTCTTACAGAGAAAGGTATAAGCAGGGCAGAAGAACTCCTGGGAGTGGGAAACCTTTATGATACTCGCTTTATGGATCTGGCTCACTGCCTGGTGCAGGCACTCAGGGCACATAAGTGTTTCAAAAGGGATATTGATTACCTGGTGAAGGATGGGCAGGTATTAATAGTGGATGAATTCACCGGGAGGCTTCTCCCGGGCAGAAGGTTTTCCGAGGGGCTTCACCAGGCACTGGAAGCAAAAGAAGGAGTAAAAATAGAAAAAGAAAACCAGACCCTGGCTACCATAACCTTCCAGAATTACTTCCGCCTCTATGAAAAGATATCAGGAATGACGGGAACTGCGGCTACAGAAGCAGAAGAGTTTTACAGGATATACGACCTGGAAGTGGTAATAATTCCTACTAATAAGCCCCTGAGAAGAACAGAATATCCGGATGTTATCTATAAAACCCAGGAAGAGATGATGGATGCAGTGGTAGAGGAAATCAGGGGACTGCATGAGAAGGGAAGACCTGTCCTGGTAGGAACGCTTTCCATAGGTATGTCAGAGAACTTGAGCAATAGGTTGAGAAAAGAAGGGATAAAGCATGAGGTGCTCAACGCCAAGCACCACGAAAGAGAAGCTCGTATAATTGCCAGGGCGGGAGAAAGGGGTGCTGTTACCATTGCTACCCAGATGGCGGGAAGGGGTACGGATATTAAGTTGGGGGAAGGAGTGGCGGAACTGGGGGGGCTGCATATATTAGGAGTGGGCAGGCATGAGGCGAGAAGAATTGACAACCAGTTAAGGGGAAGGGCAGGAAGGCAGGGAGACCCCGGGTCTTCCCGTTTTTATCTTTCTCTGGAAGATGACCTCTTGAGAATATTCGGCGGGGACAGGCTAAAAGGAATTATGGAAAGATTGGGACTGCCGGAAGGAGAACCGATAACCCATCCCTGGATTACCCGGGCCATAGAAAATGCACAACGGAAAGTAGAAGCATACCACTTTGATATAAGAAAAACACTCCTGGAATTTGACGATGTAATGGATAAACAGAGAGAGGTAATTTACCAGGAAAGAAGAAAAGCTTTGGAGGGGAAGGGTTTAAGGGAAGATGTTAAAGAAATGTTAGGTGAGCTCATAAGGAAAAAAGTTGCCTTCTTTACTTCTGCCTCCTCCCACCCGGAAGAATGGGACCTGGAGGGCTTAAATAAATGGGTTACGGCTACTTTTTCGCTTAATCTTCCTGAACTGAATCTGGAGGAAGTTACCCGCGAGGGATTGGAGGAGCTGATTTTCCAAAAAGCCTGGGATAAATTCCAGGAGAGAGAAAAATTGCTAAGCAAAGAAGTCATGGAAGAACTGGAAAGAGTTGTTTTTCTGCGCACAGTGGATAGACACTGGAAGGAGCACCTGAGATCTATGGACGAATTGAGAGAGGGAATTGGCTTAAGGGCTTACGGGCAAAAAGACCCTGTGGTAGAATATAAAAATGAGGGCTTTGCGTTATTCCAGGATATGGTAGAAAGGATAAGGGAAGAAGCCATTGAATTCCTTTTCCGGGCTGAATATGCTCCCATTGAGATGGCCTCTCTCCCCCAAAATTTATCCTTCCAGCATCCCGGGGAGTGGATTCCCCTGGCAAAGCCGGCTACAGAAGCTCCTGCTCCGGCTTCTGCTGCTACTTCTGCCACGGAGGAAAGGGTTAGGACATACCGAAGGGAAACTCCTAAAATAGGGAGAAATGAGCCCTGTCCCTGTGGCAGTGGTAAGAAGTATAAACACTGTTGTGGTAAAAATGTTTAGCAGGATTTGTTTTTTACTGGTGCTGTTTCTGCTTCCTTTCATAGTGGAAGCCAAATCAAAAATCGAATCTTTTATAAGCGGACATCCCTTTCTTTTCATTCTCTTTCTTTTGGGCGGTTCGGCTGTTTTAGTAGCCTTAATATTAATTCCTACCTACTTAATGCAAAAATTCGGGAAAGAGAGGAGGGAAAACAGAAAAAGGGAGATGTTAAAAAACATACCGAAGGGAAAGGTTGACGGATCAAACTTATCCTCTGCAACAATATACTTTATTGGGAGAGGGCATCAGAGTATAGAGAGGAGAGAGCTACCCCG
>JALUVB010000258.1 GCA_027021085.1 bacterium | reverse complement strand
CTGAGAAGGGTTATGTAACTCCACTGTTGGCAACAACTTTTACTGCCCCCGGCTGGGATGCTGTACTGACTACCGGGAATAAGCACCAATCCGGCAATTGGCAACCGACCCTGGCAGTTGCGGAAAAGAGATACGGAGACGGTTATTTCCGTATAAGTCAGATTGCCCTGGCGGGCAGAACTCCTGGCCATCCGGTAGCCCTGCTCTTTGCTCGCCGTCTTCTGGGTATTGCCTCTCAGTAGTGCCTGTGCCCTGTGTTGGTAAGATAATCTGGGGGTTAGTGGGTATCAATCATCGTAACACCACTCCTATCTGTCATGCCTGCCCAAGCAGGAATCTATTCCCCCTCGCTACTATACTACTGTTCACTATTGCCGCCTCAGGGACTTGACAAATTCTGGTTTTATGCTAACATGTTAGTAACATGTTATTAAAAGAGGGGAAGAGAAAAGTAAACCAGATAGAGGTAGCAAGGAAAGCGGGGGTTTCCAGAACTACTGTTTCCTTTGTTCTCAACGGCAGGACGGATATAAGTATAAGTGAGGAAACGAGGAAAAGGGTTATACAGGCAATAGAGGAGTTGGGTTATACTTATCCCGGTTCTGCCGCGGCTAAAAAGACAGGAAATATTGGTTATCTTATTTCCCGTAACATTCGCCTCTCTAACCCATATTACCACAGGTTTTTTGTCGGGGTTGAGGAGGCAGGGAAAGAATTTGGCAGGAATATAATTGTGGAAGTCTGGAGGAAAAATTTGTCTTCCCTTTTCTGGAATAACAAGGTGGATGGAGTAATTATTGTTGAGTCCGGGTTAACCGAGGAGGATATAAGACAAATCCAGAAGTACGTACCCGTGGTTCTCCTGAACTGGAGCACGGAAAGCGTTATCTGTGACATGGTGGTGCCGGATAATACGGGTGGGGTAAGGGAAGCCTTTGCTTACCTTTATCAACTTGGACATCGGAGAATAGGATTTTTTGCCTTGGTCCCGCAAAAATGGGGGATCCCTTCTGTCCGGAGATTTAAGGAGCGGCTCCAGGGATATTACATGGGCCTGGAGGATTATAAGTTACCTATGAATAAAGAATACCTGCAACTTCCCGCTTGTAAAACGAGGGACGTTAAAGAGCTGGAAGAACTGGTGTCCCAGACATTGAAGAAGTGGAAAAGTTTACCGAAACCTCCTACGGCAGTAATAACCTACAACGATATTTATGGTATTACTTTTATTAAAAAGGCTCCTTCTGTAGGCATAAATATTCCGCGGGACCTAAGTGTCATTGGTTTTGATAATACTATTGCTTGTCACTATGTTTCTCCCGCACTCTCCTCTATAGACCAGGCCATGGAGGCCATGGGGAAATTGAGTATGGAGCTTTTAGAGGGGCGAATTAAAGAAGGGAATAAGACTCCTTTCAAAAAACTGACCTGTGGAACGGAGCTGGTAATAAGAGAGAGTGTGGGAAAGGTTAATCCCGGTGAATGCCGGGGAAAAAAGGAGGTGCGAGATGATGGGTAAGATTCGTAAGTTGTGGGGGACAAAAGGAGGGTTCACGCTGATAGAGCTATTGGTGGTTATAGCCATCATAGCCATACTGGCGGCCATCCTGCTGCCCGCTTTGCAGAGAGCCAGGGAGAAAGCCAGACAGGCAGTTTGTCAGAGTAATCTGAAGCAAATTGGGCTGGCTATTATTATGTATGCGGGTGAGTATAATAGCTATGTGCCGCCTGCTTCTGTCGATAATAATGATGGCCCGAGTTGGGAAAATCTCATTTATACTTATGCTGGCAATTGGGACGTGTTCATCTGTCCCAGCGATGAAACCGGGATGGCCAGTTTCATCAAAAATAACTGGGGCGGTTTAAAATCGAGTTATGCTTTCAATGCCCAGGTAAGTGAATTAACGGATGTTGATGGTGATCGGTGGTATGGCCCTGCAAAATTAAGCCGTATCCCCAATCCCACGAGAGTGTTGATGATTGTAGAAAATTATGGTGCAAGTAACGGTGCCCTGCGAGCCAATAATATGTCTGTTAGAGTTTGGCAGTCGGGAAACACACTCTTTTCAATATGGAATACCCCTACCCGCTATGGTGTGCATGGTGGAGTATCTAACTGGCTATTCTGTGACGGACATGTAGAATCCCTGCCCTTTGAGGCGACCAAACCTGATTATAGCGCTTCCATAGATGAAAGTCTCTGGAAAGTAAACCCCGAGGTGGTAGGTAAGAAGCACCTATAAACAAATAAACAAAATAATATAACGGGAAAAGGGTTTCTTCTTTCCCTTTTCCGACTAAAGGGAGGAGTAAAGGATGAAGAGAATTTTTAGCTTGGTGGGCTTATTCCTGTTTACTGCTACTATCTATTTGGCAGCAGCGGAAGCAGAGATTACCTTTTATGCTTCTTTCGACCAGGGGGTAAATGCGGATAAGTCTGCTGGTCTCAACCTGGGCGTTTTCAATGCCAAACAGAATAATCCTGATTTCAATAAAGCATTGGAGTCCCAGAAAGACCCGCTTTTAAAGCTGGTGCCGGGTTTAAGAGGCCGGGGACTTTTAACCGGTGTTAACGGGCAGGTTGTTTATTACAAGGCTAAGTGGAATATCAATCCCTCCTCCTGGACAGTAACTTTCTGGGTAAAGGGGCTTAAAGGTAAAAACTACCTTTCCCGGAGAAATAATCACCAGGAACTCTTTGAGATGTTCGGTGGAGGTAACTGGACACGGTTCTATAAGTATAAGAACTCGGATAGCCTCATGTTTCTCATCACCAAAAAGGGCGCCAATAATGAGAGGATTGACCAGAGATTATATTTAAGGAATAAAATAGAGGTAAAAAAATGGAACTTCTTTGCCCTGACCTACCAGAAAGGCAATGGTGTAAGCATCTATCTGAATGGGAAGCTTGCAGCTCGCGACACAAGCATGGAACCCATTCAGCACCCGGCCTGGTTCCGGGTAGGGCAATCTTTTGGAGGAGACGAGGAGCCAAACCGCATCATGGACGAATTCAGGATTTACAATAAAGCTTTAAACGAGGATGAGATATTTCAAAAATTTTTAAAGGAGGGCCGATTGATGACCAGCCAGAAGGTTCTCGTTCCTGAGACCGGTGCCAGGATAATCATAGACGGGAAGATTGATCCCTCGGAGTGGAAGGAGGCAGTGGTTATCTCCGGATTCATCAACAATACCACTGCTTCTGCCGCCGAAACCCAGAGCCGTGTGTATATCACCTACGATAAAAACTATCTCTACCTTGCCTTCCAGAGCGATATCCCTGAAGAAGCAAAGGACATGCCCGAGCAACGTCTTCTCCATGGCATCCTCAAAAGCACAGCCCTTAACCACGACACCAACGTTGACTTTGACGATGCCTTCGGTGTATTTATAATCCCGCGTTACCCGGCAGGGAGTATGTACCGACTCTGGGTCAATGGCATAGAAACTACCTATGAATATTCCATCTCTTTGCGTGGAGAGGCAAACTTGAAATGGGACCCGAAGTGGGATGTCAAATCCCAGCTGAGCATGTCCGGGTGGACTGTGGAGAGTCGCATTCCCCTTAAGGATCTTGGTATTGAGGAAATTAAAAAGGGAGAAGTATGGAAATTCCAGTTTTTTCGCAACTGGAGACAACTAAAGAGGGAGGTGGATACCTGGTCCTACTTCTCCGGCCCCAGCAAAAAACGCGGTGAAGGGTTTGGGACGGTAGTTTTTACTGGCAGAGAAGGACTTGCGGTAAAGATGAAAGAATTATCCGGTTTCCGGGTGGGAAAGGTGAGACTTGGAGCGGAGCTCAGAAACGTCTCCAGTAACGAGAAGGTGGTTACTGTAGTCCTTAAGGCCGGGAACAAAATTTTAGCCAGCCAGGAATACAGACTTGCACCGGAGGAGACAGCAAATTTTCAAAGCCGGGTGGATTTAACCCAGCAGAAAGCCAACATACTTTATTTTGAGGTAAAAGATAAGGATGGGAAAGAATACTATTCCCAGAGCATCCCTTATTTTATTCCCCGCAAACTGGACTTAATCCTGAAGAAGTATCCTTCCAGAGAAATACTTACCGTATCCTGGCAGTTGCGTAAAATAGATAAAAAGGCAGCCCAATTAAATGCTTCCGTGGAAATCATTCCAGCCGGTAGCAGTAAGGCAATCAGGTCAAAAACCATTCAGCCGCTTGGTTCACTTGACGGCTTAACCACGGTGAGCACCAAAGGCATCCCGGTGGGTAAGTACCGGGTGAGGATGGCTATAAGGGAGGGGGATAGAATCCTGGTCAGCAGAGTGATTGATTATGATAAGCAGCCACTCCCGGAATGGTTCGGAAATAAGCTGGGTATCTCGGATAAGGTTCCCCCGCCCTGGACACCATTGGAAGTAAAAGATGATGCGGTAAAAATGTGGGGCAGAACCTATGATTTCCAGGGGAGACTCTTCCCGGTGCAGATCATCAACCAGGGTAAAAAGATTCTTTCCTCTCCCGTTTCTCTTTCTATCAAAATGGCTGACGGGACATCAGCAGTAAGCTCGGATAATGTGAGCAGGATAAGCGAGGCGAAAAAGACTCCTGCCAAGGTGAGCTTTACCCGTATCCAGAATCTCGGGGGAGTAAAAATTACCAATAAATCCTATATTGAATTCGACGGGATGATGTGGATGGAAATAGAAGTTGCTCCCAGAGGAGGGGAGGTATCTATTAGGGAACTTACGCTTACTATCCCCCTGAAGAAGAAATATGCCCATCTCATTAATGCTTATGATTACAGCCTGAGAACCACAGGTGAACTTCCTCCGGAAGGGTACACCTCGGCCATGGGGCCACGCTGGGTGGGTGACGAGGAAGGAGGTATTCAGGTCTTTGCCGAGACCTCCTACAACTGGATAGTGCGGGATAAAAAGAAAGAACTTGCAGTTACTAACGGACAAAGAGAGGTAGCTTTCAGGCTGCATCTGATCAACAGACCTGTAGTGCTTGAAAAACCTGTAACCTTTGCCCTGGGATTCATCGTTACCCCGGTAAAACCCACAGTTCCGAATATGCGAGATATTCTTTCCATCGGAGGACGCTGGATACCGATAATAAAAGGAACTGGGCTTGTAGGTGAGTATTACAAAAAGGCATTTCAGGTGCACAAGGGACTTAAAGTTTATCATATCTGGCAACAGGGCTGGTGGAAGACGGAAAAAGGATATAAGGGGCGGATTGATGCAACCGGATTCTACCCTATTCCCCGTGAAAATCTGAGTAAGTCTTATGGGGTAGCCAAAACGGATTACGGAATGACTCTCTACAGCGCACCCTATGCCCGTCTTCAGCAAATATGGGCAGCAAGCCCGGAATTCAAGCAGTTTGGAGATGAATGGATGAGCAACATCAACCAGCTCTATATTCCCAACGAATCCATCCCCCGGGCACAGTGGAAAGTCCAGACCTGTCAGAATGCTCGTAGTTTCCAGGATTTCATACTCTACGGTTTGAACAAACTGCTTACCGAAACAAAGGTGCAGGCATTTTACTTTGATGTATCCAAACCCCATGCCTGTAACAATATTTATCATGGTTGTGGAGTTATAGATAAAGAGGGGAAACCGGGTTATACCATGAACATTCTGGGCACCCGCCAGCTTCTGCGCCGTATCTATACCCTGCTCAAGCAAAAACATCCGGACGGGCTCATCTTCTTTCACATGTCCGGGCAGGTTTGTATGCCGGTGTATTCATTTGCTGATGCGATGGTGGACGGTGAAAATTATGCTTCGCTCCTTGACCGCAAGAATAATCGCGGTTACGAGAAGGTATTGAGGCTTGACCAGTTCGCTGCCGAGTATGCAGCCCAGAACAATTTTGGCCCTTACACTGTTTTCCTTCCGGAGTTTCACCGCTCCGGATCCATTCGGCCCAATGAATGGAAAGAGCTCGGTTATCAGCAGGCGGAATACGTGCTGGGGCTGATATTCCTGCATAACTCCCAGATCTGGTTCCCGCTTTACATTCCTCCGGAGCCAACTGTCAAGCTGTACTCTGCCTTCGATGAGAATGGCCTTGACTCAAGCTATACCTACCTCGGATACTGGAAGCAGAAAGCGGTATCACTTCCTGATGAGGTTAAGGCAAGTTTCTACATGGCCCCGGATAGGAAAAAGGCTTTTATGATAGTGATGAACTTTGATGTGAAGGACAAGGTAATTGACCTTAAGATTGATGCTGAAAAGTTAGGTATGAAGAGGATTGCAAGCGTCAGTATGCTTTATCCTGAAAATAGTGTCAATTTTTCCGGAGGTATAATCAGGGG
>JALUVB010000257.1 GCA_027021085.1 bacterium | reverse complement strand
ATAGAAATCACCCAGCAGATAGTGGATGCGCTGAAAAATGCCATATACAGAAATGTTATCAACCTTCCCTACGTGCCGCAGGAAGAATGGTACCAGATAGAACCGTACCTTTCCCTCAGCGAGAAGATGGGCTCTTTCGTAGGGCAATTATGCAGGGGGCAGATAAAAGAACTGCGCCTGGAGTTCCTGGGAGAGATGGGGATATCAGATTACTCTCTCCTGGTTTCGGGAGTACTGAAAGGCATGTTTGAAGTAATGCAGCCGGGGTTGATTACCTACGTGAATGCCAAGATGCTGGCAGAAGAAAGAGGCATCAAAATCATGGAACGGGAAAGTGGCAGAAGTGAAGACTTCAATTCACTTATAATTGTTGAAGCACTTACTTCGGCCGGGAAATACAGCGTGTCCGGAACTCTCCTGGGAAGGGAATTTCCCCGCCTGGTAAAAATCGACGATTACAACATAGAGATAGCCCCGGAAGGGAATATCCTTCTCTGTTATAATCTTGACAGGCCGGGACTTATTGGTAAAATTGGTAAAATCCTGGGCGATTCAAACATAAATATTGCCCAGATGAATTTCTATCGAAAGGAAAAAGGCGGAGAGGCAATCTCCATACTAACCCTGGATATACCACCTTCGGATGAGGTGAAAGAAAAACTGTCCGGGTTAGAAGAAGTTA
Source organism: bacterium (assembly GCA_027021085.1). GTDB lineage: Bacteria > CAIJMQ01 > CAIJMQ01 > JAADFP01 > JAADFP01 > JAADFP01. The sequence continues at coordinate 5,663 of JALUVB010000257.1, read as the reverse complement.
ACAGGGTAGAATCAATAATTTTGTAGGAACTATGGCTAAAATCTATATTCTCGATGTTACTAACCGGGATGGCGTCCAGACTTCCCGGTTGGGTCTGGCTAAACTGGAAAAGACTCTGATAAATATGTATCTTAACGAAATGGGGGTTTATCAGAGTGAATTTGGCTTCCCCTTTACCAAACACGAGATTTTCTACCTCAATGCCAACCTGGAGCTGCAGGAAATGGGTGTCTTAAAACCCATAGTGCTTTCCGGGTGGGTAAGAGCTATAAAAAAAGATGTAGAACGTGCCACTGAGCTTACCAGGGTAAAGAACCTGAATTTATCCATCTCTACTTCTGACCAGATGATAAAGGGTAAGTTCAGGGGTAAGTTTAACCGGGACGACGTAATAAGAATAATGGCGGAGGCAGTGGACACAGCAAAGGAAAGAGGCATGCAGATTATCGGGGTGAATGCCGAGGATGCAGCACGCACGGACCTGAAATACCTCATAGAGTTCTCTCTTGCCGCCAAAGAACACGGTGCACATCGCATCAGGTACTGTGATACCCTGGGATACGATTCTCCTTTCACCATCTATGAAAGGGTAGCCAAGTTAGCAGAGGAAGTTAAGCTCCCCATAGAAATTCATTGCCACAATGACTTAGGAATGGCAGTAGCCTGTTCAGTGGCAGGCGCCAAGGCGGCCAACGATGCAGGCATGGATGCTTTTATCAACACTACAATCAACGGCATGGGAGAAAGGGCAGGCAACGCTGACCTCGTCTCTGTAATTCTGGCAGTTAAGAAAGCCAACGGATTCCATGACAGGTACCAGTTAGACGAGAGAATAGACCTCTCCAAATCCTGGAAAATAGCCAAGTATGCTTCCTACGCTTTTGATGTTCCTATCCCCATCAACCAGCCCGGGGTGGGAGCAAATGCCTTCGCGCATGAATCAGGAATACATGCCGACGGAGCATTAAAAGACTGGCGCAACTACGAGTTATACCACTTTGAAGAACTGGGCAGGGGTGAGCCAGAGGTGGTTGAAACCGGAAGAATGATTACCTTGGGAGAATACTCCGGGATAAAAGGCTTTCGCAATGTCTACGGTAAGCTGGAAATAGAATTCAAGGATGAAGGAGAAGCAACCAAGATACTGGAATTAGTCAGATATGCCAACGTGCATACGCAAAAGCCTCTTACTGATGATGAGTTGAAATTTATTGCCCGCTACCCGGAGATTGCCAGAAAAATCATGACCGTCGCTCCTTAACCGCTTTGCTTCCATGGGAAAAACACTTGTACAGAAGATTCTTTCCGAAAAACTCGGGAAAGAGGTAGAAGCGGGTAAAATATATATATTTCCCACAGACTGGGTGTTTGCCCAGGATGGTACGGGTCCCCTGGCAATAAAAGTTTTCCGGGAACTACAGATAGAGAAAGCATTTAATCCCTCCCGGGTGGTCTTTTTCCTTGACCATGCCTCGCCTCCTCCCCGCAGTGAACTGGCAAATTCTCACAAGCTTATAAGAGAATTTTGCGGCAAAATTGGCTGCCTGATAGGAGAAGAAGGAGATGGGGTATGTCACCAGATAATGGTGGAAAAATATTCTGCCCCCGGGCAGATTATTGTGGGAGCAGACTCCCACACCTGCACATCCGGCGCTCTCTCCGCTTTTGCTACCGGTATGGGCTCTACTGATATCGGCGTAGCCATAGCCCTGGGTAAAGTCTGGATGAAAGTTCCTTCTTCCCTTAACATCCACCTGGAGGGAAGACTTAAAGAAAAAGTTACCGCAAAAGATGTAATTCTCTATCTCATAGGGGCACTGGGGGCTTCTGGTGCCACTTACAAGGCACTGGAATTTACCGGGGAAGGGGTAAAAAGCCTTAGCATGGATGACAGGCTAACTATCTCGAACATGGCGGTAGAATGCGGAGCAAAGACGGGGCTATTTCCCTCGGATGAGATTACCCGGGAATATTTAATAAGCATGGGAAGAGAGAACGACTTCCGGGAAATTTCCTGCGCTGTGGATGCCCCATACGAAAAGAAAGTTGATATAAACTTAGAAGAGGTGGAACCCATGGTTTCCCTCCCGCATAGCGTGGATAATGTCTTTAAGGTGAAAGAAGTAAAGAATTTGAAGATTGACCAGGTGTTTATAGGAACCTGTACGGGGGGAAGATTGTCCGACTTCACAAAAGCAGCCTGGATACTCAAAGGGAAAAAAGTAAAATCGCGCCTTCTTATTGCTCCCGGCTCTCGGAAAATTTTCCTGGAGGGAGAGAAGGAGAGGGTATGGAAAACATTGATAGAAGCAGGGGGGATTCTTCTCCCTCCCGGCTGCGGTCCCTGCGTGGGAATACACCAGGGAGTCCTGGCAGACGGAGAAGCATGTCTTTCCTCGGCCAACCGGAACTTTAAGGGCAGGATGGGCAACCCGGAAGGCGCTATCTATCTGGCCTCACCTATCACGTGTGCAGCCTCTGCTCTTACCGGGTACCTGACCGACCCGCGGGAAACAGATAGTTAGTTTTGAATTTTGTTAAAGAGAGGTTTACTTTGAAAGGAAAAGCTCACAAGTTCGGAGACAATATCTCCACTGACCTTATTGCAGCAGGGAAGTATTTCCACTTGAGAAATAATCTGAAGGAACTGGCAAAACACGTGATGGAGGATGCAGACCCTGAATTCGTCAAAAAACTTACTCCAGGTGATTTCATTGTAGCGGGAGAAAATTTCGGCTGCGGTTCCTCCCGGGAGCATGCACCCAGGATAATCAAAATCGCCGGGGTATCTGCAGTACTGGCTAAATCCTTCGCCAGGATATTTTTTAGAAATTCCATCAATATTGGCTTACTGCTTATTGAATGCAACACAGATGGAATCTTAGACGGGGATGAGATAGAGGTAAACCTGGAAAAGGGAATAGTAGTGAATACCTCCAGGAATACAGAAATTTTCTTCATCCCTCTCCCGCCTTTCATGCGAGAAATCTCAGAATCCGGCGGGCTGGTAGAATACGTTAAAAAGAAAAAAACCCTTGGATAACACACATAAAATTTTTTTGAAGAAATTCAGAAAGATAATAGACTTTAGACCTTGGACTATAGACTGGGTGAATAGTGAACAGTAAGCAGTGAACAGTGAATGGGTTTCCTGTCTGCCTTCCCCGACCTAAAGTCGGGATCGAGAGCAGGCGAGTATGTCGGGACTGACAACTCTTCCAGGATACAGGTGGGGGAACAGGTGGAACTAACAACTCACAACTAAGAACTGACAACTTCTCCCGATGAACATGGGGAAAAGAGCAGAAAGAATTTTCCCAATATGTTATGGACTTATACAAAATTTGACATTACCTCAATTCCGTGTTATAAAATTCAAAACATGAAAAGGAAAAGAAAGAAGTTCTTTGTATATCCAGAGATTCAGTTAAACTTTATCTTTCTCCTGGTAGGCAGCGGAATGGCGCTGAGCCTGTTCTTCTCCATATTTTTCCTTTACATAAACAGCCAGACTACTAATACACTTCTCTCCTTTGTGCAGGGGAATGAACTGCTGGAAAACTACCTGCTTACCACCGAAAAACTTCTTTTTATCGGCTGCATATTAATAATCATACTCACTGCCCTTCTTTTAGGTTCCATTGCCCTTCTTAAATCTCATAAGATTGCAGGACCTCTCTACAGGCTGGAAAAAACCCTGCAAGAAATGAAAGAAGGCAAAATTCCGGAGGAGATTACCCTGCGCCAGGGAGACAGGTTAACTAAGCTGGCAAAACTTCTGGATGAAGTGATAAAGCTGCAAAAAGATAAAGAGAAAGGAAAACCTTCCTGATTCTACCGGATTACACCCTCGTAATCCCCGTTCCCGCCAAAGCGGTGCCACCTTATGGAACCATCCAGGAAGAGAATATTCCCGCCATCCTTACCATGGTTCCTCTTCCCCACGGGAGTAAGGTCCCAGCCAATCCGTATGGTAGATGCTCCTCCCAATCCCGGTATCCAGGAATCTTTGACCCGGCTGGCCACCTGGCTGTCCCTTAGCTGGTAACTGTTTTCTATATTTGAGGTAGTTATATTCTCAGGGGGAGGGTCTTCGTCCGAGGGACACCAGAAAGTGCGGGGAGTTTTTATGTATTTCAGGGTATAGAGATTAGTGTACTCCTGCAGGGTGTAAGGATAATACCCGCCAAAGTCATCTGCATACATACGCATAGCCAAACCTATCTGATGCAGATTGTTCATGCAGACGGCTCTCCTGCCCTGCTCTCGTGCCCGGAGCAAGGCAGGGGTCAAAATTCCTGCCAGTGTCACAATAATGGCCATAACCACCAGGAGTTCAATCAGAGTAAAACCACGTCTTTTTACACCCCTTCTCATTTTTCCACTACTTTTGAGAAGATACATATTCGTGGATGGAGAATGCAGCCTTTCTACCCGACCCCATGGCTTCAATAACCGTTGCCGCACCTGTAACTATATCTCCCCCTGCAAATACACCAGGGATAGATGTGGCCCCTTTCTCATCCACTTCAATATTTCCCTTTCTTCCCAGCCGAAGCCCTTTCACACTGGAGGGCAAAAGAGGATTTGGCCCCTGCCCAATGGCCACAACCAGAGTATCCATATCCAGGATAAATTCCGAGCCAGGAATAGGAACAGGCCTCCTTCTTCCGCTCTCATCCGGCTCACCTAATTCCATCTTTAAACATTTTACGCCTTTTATATCACCATTTTCAACTATTATCTCTACCGGTTGAGTCAGAAAGTGGAATTTAATCCCTTCCTCCTGCGCATTTATCACCTCTTCCCTGCGCGCCGGCATCTCCCTTTCTGTCCTTCTGTAAATTACTATCACCTCTTTTGCCCCGATACGAAGTGAAACCCGGGCCGAGTCCATGGCCACGTTCCCTCCTCCCACCACTCCCACTCTCTGGCCAATTTTCAAAGGGGTATCAAACTCCGGGAATCTATGCGCTTTCATTAGATTTACCCGGGTAAGAAACTCGTTTGCTGAATAAACTCCGTTAGCATCTTCTCCCGGGATACCCAGAAAGTAGGGAAAGCCAGCCCCTGTCCCGATAAAAACTGCCTTGTATCCTATTTCAAACAGCCGGGGCAGAGTGTATGTCTTCCCTATCAGTACATTTGTTCGTAATTCTACTCCCTGCTCCCTTAACTTCTCAATCTCGTAATCCAGCACTTCCCTGGGCAAACGAAACTCGGGTATCCCGTAGCGAAGCACTCCACCCAACTCATGCAGCGATTCAAAAACAGTGACAGCGTATCCCAGCCTTACCAGTTCTCCCGCACAGGAAAGCCCGGCAGGCCCAGATCCTACTACTGCAATTTTTACGCCTTTTTTCTTTCCTGTAGTTAATTCCTCTTCTCCTTCTCCCCTTCCCCGGTCAGCAGCAAACCTTTCCAGTGCCCCGATGGCTATCTGTTCTCCCTTCTTGCTCTTTATGCATTTTTCCTCACATTGAGTCTCCTGGGGACACACCCTGCCACAAATCCCGGGCAGAAGGTTTGTCTTCTTTATTATCTTTAAAGCCTCGAGGAATCTGTTTTCCTTTATTTCCCTTATGAATCCGGGGATATCAATTTCCACCGGGCATCCCTTTACACACAGCGGTCTTTTGCAGAGAAGACACCGCTCAGATTCT
>JALUVB010000256.1 GCA_027021085.1 bacterium | reverse complement strand
ATGGACTGGACAGGTATTACCCCCCGCTACGTCTGGAAAGAATCTATCGCGGGACATGAGAACAAGCTCACCCTGGGAATGGACTACTGGAAGCAATTCTACAAAGGAGAGAGTGCGTATAGAAGCATAGATACCTCGGGAAGCGGCGATTACTACAACTCGGATTCCCGTCTCAAGGCTACAAAAGAAAGCAAGGCGGGATATATCCGGAATGAATTCTCCCTTACCAAAAACTTACAGGTTTCCGCCGGTTACAGGAAGGAAGACACGAATTATGCCTTCTTTTACAAGGGGGCAATTGACAGCGTATACTTTGGCTGGCCATATATTCAGAAAACAAACAAGAAAGCAAAAGTTAATGAGAAAGCAGAAGCAGTACAATTTGGCGTTAACTATCTTTACGGAGAAGACAACTCTCTGTTCTTTAATTACTCCACATCTTTCCGCTACCCACTAATCGACGAGTACTTCAACTATGCCAGTGTAAAATTGGAAGACCTGAAAATCCAGAAAGGAAAAGAATACGAGGTAGGAGTAAGACACCGGGTGAGAGAAAATCTGTCCGGGACCGCTACTCTCTTCCTGATAGAAAACAAGAATGAAATCTTTTACAATCCCCTGGGAGGTCCCTTTGGATTCGGCGCCAATGAGAACTACGATAGAACCAGGAGAAGCGGGATAGAGCTGCAGGCTTCCTGGAAGCCGACGGATAAACTGGATATTAAAGGCAATTACACTTACCTATCTCCGGTTCTGGAAAAGGGGGATTACAAGGGAAACATTATTCCCGGCGTCCCGCGTAACAAAGGGGCACTTAATATTGCCTACCAATTCACTGACTATTTAAAGGGCAGCCTGGAATGCATGTATGTGGGCGAACGGTACGCAATAAGCGATTGGGACAACGAAGGGGACAAGCTCTCTGAATACTGGGATGTAGGAACCTGGCTCTCGTATTCCAGGCAAGGCTGGACAGTCCTGGCAGGAGTAAAGAACCTATTCAATAAAAAATACGCTGAGTACGGAGTTTATTATAATTCCACGAAAGATGTAGTTTACTATCCCTCACCGGAAAGAAACTACTATGCCAGGATAAGCTACAAAAAGGAATTCTAAGCATATGAGGAAGGAAAAGGGAGAGGAGGCAAGAACCCGCATCCTCTCCCTCTTTCCCCGCAATTGGAAGGAAAAGAAATATGCATAATCTCTTCTCTTTAATTCAAAAAGGCGGATTCCTGATGTATCCGCTTTATCTTCTTTCTATATTCTCACTGGCCATAATCATGAAAAAGCTCTACGAATTCAGCAGGATAAAAACTGACAAGATATTAGAAACCGTAAAAAAATCTGAAGATACCGAAGCCACTGCCAACTTAATAATAAGAAAAATGGAGGGATGGCTGCCCGCTCTGGGAGTCACCTCCCGCATTGCTCCTCTCATAGGACTCCTGGGTACAGTTATGGGAATGATTCGCACCTTCAGGAGTATAGAATTAAAAGGAGGAAATGTAAACATTGCTTTTCTTTCCAAAGGTATATGGGAAGCTTTGCTTACCACGGCCGCAGGACTCATAATCGCAGTAATAGCCCTCGTTTTCTACCATTTTTTCCTGAGAAAGATCGACGAGATTTCCTTTTACATAAACCTGGAATGCAAAGATGGAAATAAGAAGATACTGCCATAAAGATATCGATTTGGACCTGGTTTCCATGGTGGATATGATGCTTCTTATCCTCATCTTTTTCATACTCACCTCATCCTTTCTCCCTCTTTACAACATAGAAGTAAATCTTCCCGTGGTAAAAGAAGGAATATCTGCACTTCCTTCCCGCCCCCTGATAATAACTCTGACCCGCCAGGGAGAAACCTATCTGGAAGGGGAAAAGCTATCGGCAGAAGACATAGTGGGAAGACTTTTCCTGAGATTTGGAGAACAATGGAAGAAAAAAGAGCTCCTTCTTAAAGTAGATAAAGACGCCCGTTCAGAAGACCTTCTAAGACTCATTGATTCCCTGCGTAGAGGCGGTGCAGCAAAAATAAATGTCCTATCCCTGCAAAGCAAATGAGAAACTTCATTTTCTGGGGAGTTGTTTCGCTCACCTTTCATACGGGAATTCTTTTTATCCCTTATACAGAGAACAATAACCCTCCTCCTCCCCCGGTGAAATTACTCTTTGTCTCGGACATAGTTTCTTCTACCCCCTCCATCAGCTCCCCCCCCTCAGCCTCCCACATCATCCCCCTGCCTTCCTCACCTCCCAGCCTAACCTCCCCCAGCAAGCCTATCCTGTCCCCCCCTCCTCCCCTTAAAGACCTCCCTTCATACGCATCCCGGGCACTTCCGGAAACACCTGCTGCGTTTACCCGGGAAAAAGAAGTAATCCCGGTGAAATTTTCCTACCCTTCCCCTGGAACTTCTACGCGAGAAATAAACAAGTACTTTAAGAGAATAAAAACCCTGATAGAAAAGGCAAAGTTTTATCCTGCTCTCAGCATAAAAAACCGGGAAGAAGGTATAGTTACCATGGGCATAACCATAAGCGCAGAGGGAGAGGTCCAGAAAATAGTACTTTTAAATTCGTCTGGATATAAGAGGCTGGATAAAGCAGGTAAAGAAATCATTAGAAAAGCCTCTCCCTTCCCCCCCCCACCAGGGAAAAGAGTCATGCAATTAAAAATCCCCATAAGATTCTTTCTAAAAGGAGGCTAAACCAGAGTACCTATTTCCCATAGACATGATTATGCATACAAATGGCCAGCAGCACAGGTTTAACCCTTTGCACGGAGGAAATGTGAAGGAACTAAAGAGGATACACAATAAGGATATAATAGATTTTAGTTCAAATATAAATTTTGCCTTTCCAGGGAAGTTTATACTTAACAGCGTAGAAGAAAATTTAGAATCTATTTTTTCTTATCCTGAAATCGATTCCTTTTCATTAAAGGAGAAAGCATCCGGATGCCTGGCTATAAATCCTGAGAATATTATTTTTGGAAACGGGGCCACGGAGCTGATATACTTGATACTGAAATCACTCTCTCCCCGCAAGCTGAGCATTACCATTCCAACATTTACCGAATACGAACGAGCAGCAAGAAGTTTTGGAATTGATGTGCAATATATATATCTGGAGAAAGAAACATTCAGTCTCCCAGAATTTAAAAGAACAGACTTCCTCTTTATATGCAATCCGAATAATCCCACAGGAAATCTCCTCTTCCCGAATTTAGAAGAACTTCTAAAACTTGGCTCTTTCTCATTTTTAATTGTAGATGAATCTTTTTTAGATTTCCTGGATAAGAAAGAGCAGAATACTATTATTTACGAAGCAGTAAAAAGCAAAAATATTTTAGTCTTAAGGAGCATGACAAAATTTTTTGCTATACCGGGATTGAGACTTGGGTACCTGGTGGGAAAAGAATCTACCATAAGGAAGTTAAAAACGGCTTTACCTCCCTGGAATGTGAATGCACTATCTCAAGCTGTGGGAGAGAGATTATTTGAATTTAGAGATTTTGATAGAATAAACAGAAAAATAGCAGAAGAGCGAAGATTTCTTTTTGCAAAACTCAAAGAAATAAAAGGTTTAAAACCTTATCCCTCTCGTATAAATTTTTTCCTGGTAAAAATCTTATCTGATATGAGTGCTACTAAACTCCGGAAAAAGCTAATAGAAAAGGGAATACTGATAAGAGCATGCTCCAACATTCCTGGGCTGGGAGAAAAATTTATAAGGATAACGGTACTTGCACATGACAAGAATATAGTTCTCCTAAAATACCTGCAGGAGATTTTGGCATGAAAAAGACTAAGGCAATTCAAAAGTATTATGAGATAACCAAAGGGACTAACGAAACCACTATCCACAACTATTCAGAAACAGAGGTGCACACGGTGAAAACTCCTCTTTTTCAAAAAGCAACGGCAAGAGAAATCCGCAGGGAGCAAAATCATGAAATCTAAGATATTAAAACTTGGCCTCAAAGATACAAAAGGCAGCATACTTTATCACTCATTTAACCATCACCCAATAAAGACCTTACTTATTTCCTTTAAAAATGAAAGAAGGGTTTTATCCACCCGGGAAGGATTCAAAGAGGTAAAAGCCGTGGGAAACAATTCAAATCCTCCGCCCTTATGGGATTTGGCTTGTGAAAATTGGGATAAATACTTGCATGAGGTAGTAAATGATTTAGGATACAGAGAAAAGGATATTGCTCTTCTTTCCACCGGGGTTGATATTGATAATTTAGAAATGGAAGAAGAGGAATTCGGAGAATTTAAAGTAATCTGTCTGGCAACAGCCGGCGTAGCTTCCAATGCACAACGCTCAGCTGAAGATACGACAAAAAATTATGAAAAAGATGGTAAGTTCTTCAAACTGGGCACAATAAATATTATTCTCCTTACAAATGCCTCCTTGTCTGATGGAGCACTATCAAGGGCCATTATAACCATTACTGAAGCAAAGACAAAAGCACTACAGGATCTGGATATTCGTTCCAGTTACACTCCCTTAATAAATCAGGCCACAGGAACAGGAACAGATAACATAATAGTAGTCTCAGGAGAGGGAGCAAAAATAAACTACGTGGGCGGCCATACAAAAATGGGGGAATCAATTGCAAGAGTGACAGCCAAGACAGTAAAGAAAGCTATCTTAAAACAGAATGGGCTCTCACCCTCAAGATCACTACAAGAAAGATTAAAAGAGCGAGGGATCACACTAAATAGCCTTATTCAAACAGGATTAGAAATGTATATTCCTGATTCCCGGATAGGAGATAAGGAAAAAGTGGAAAAATTGTTAAGGGAAGAATTTAGCATAATTTTAAAAGATATAAATGTAGTATCATTAATTTTAGCAGGATTAAAACTGGAGGAAGAGGGACAAACAGGCTCACTTTGTGAGCTCCCTGAGGAAGAATACAGAAAAGACCCCGTTTATCTTATTGCTGATGAGATACTTGGAATTCAGATCGCTACTTATATAGGCGGCACTCGTGCCTTATTTGAGTTCGCAAGATTTGATAGAGAAAAACCCGGGATTTTAAAGACTCTTCCTCCCTTTTTGGATGATGTAATGGGCGGTTTAATAAGCGGAGTGATGGTAAAAGTATGTTCCAGATAGTATTAATTCCATCGTAATAAAGGAAGTAGTTCCCATTGAGCGAAGAATTGGCTACCCTGGCACCTTGCTTCATCGGGGGGGAATTTATTATGGTCCAGGGGGAGGATTAGCAGCTATTTAAAGAGATAGAGAGCAAATTGGCACAAAAATATGGGTAAATTAATATTTATAACTGGTGGAGTAAGAAGTGGTAAAAGCAGGTGGGTAGTAGAAAGAGCCAAAGAAGAATTTAAAGATAAAGTCATCTTTGTTGCTACTGCCCGGGAAACAGATGAAGAAATGAAAGAGAGAATCAGTAATCATAAGAAAGAAAGGCCGGCCCTCTGGGAAGTAACAGAAGCACCTCTCTACCCGCAAAAGTTTTTAACCCAGAGGGTAAATTTTAAAGGCGGAATAATTCTTGACTGTGTAACTTTCTGGGTAGCGAATCTGATGGACCATAAAGAAAAAGTGGAGCAAAATATCAAAGAGTTTATAGAAATCAGTAAAAAAATAGCAGGGAAGGTCTATATAGTGAGCAATGAAGTAGGAATGGGGATAGTGCCCTCTTCTGCTTCCGGGAGAAAATTTCGAGATTTACTGGGAAAAGCCAACCAGTTAATTGCTCAAGAGAGCGAGGAAGTTTACTTTATGATATCAGGCATCCCCCACAAAATAAAATGAGAGTACACATAGTAATTTTAGCAGGAGGCTTATTATTAGACCTCGTCTTTGCAGACCCTGCTTCCCTTCCTCATCCGGTAAAATTTATAGGTAAATCCATAGCATGGGGAGAAAAGCAGTGGTATAAAAAGGGAAGGAAAGGAGGCATTTACCTTATAACCTTTACTCTGCTACTTACCGGTGGGAGTGTTTTCCTTATTATCTTTCTGCTTGACAAGATAAATCCTATGGTGGGGTTTTTTGCCAGAGTTATCTTCTTTTACCTGGGAATTTCTTTCAAGGGGCTACTCAAAGAATCAGAAAAGATAGAAAAACATCTTTCAAAAAATGAGATAGATAAAGCACAAAATTCCATAAGATCCCTGGTTTCCCGCGATACCAAAAGAATGGATAAAGAAGACCTGATAAGAGGAACGGTAGAAAGTTTAGCAGAGAACACATCAGACGGAGTAATCGCCCCCCTTCTGTTCTTTCTCCTGGGAGGAGTGGTAGGAATGTGGATATATAAAGCCATCAACACCCTGGATTCCATGGTAGGATACCAGAACAAAAAATACTCGGAATTCGGCCGTTATCCTGCTCGTCTGGATGATGTAGCAAACTTCATCCCTGCCCGTATAACCGGATTACTCATCTCCCTTTCCTTCTTTAATCCATCCCGTATTCTCTCCGCCTTTTCTACTATGTGGAGATATGCCAAAAACCATCCTTCTGTAAATGCCGGCTATCCGGAAGCAGCTATTGCAGGAGGATTAGGAATCAGATTGGGTGGAATAAATTTTTACCGTGGAAGGAAGGAATTTCGCCCTTATCTGGGAAACAGCAGGAGAACACTCACTCCTGAAGTAATAAGGGAAGCAAGGATAAGATGCAGTTTAGCAGTAATGCTCTTACTTTTTCTTTTAACTATTTTATAAAGGAGGTTTTAAAATGAGAAAACTGGAAGAAACAGTAAACAGGATTTCGCCTATTTCTTCATATCTGGGAAAAAACCTGCAAAATAAACTGGATAACCTTACCAAACCAAAGGGAAGCCTGGGAAGATTGGAAGAGATGGCAAAAGTAGTGGGAATGATAAAGGGCTCTCTCACCCCCATCATAAATAGAAAAGTCTCTTTTGTTTTTGCCTCTGACCACGGAGTAGTAGAGGAAAAAGTAAGTGCTTTTCCCCCAGAAGTAACCGCACAAATGGTCTACAATTTCTTAAGAGGAGGAGCAGGAATAAATGTTCTGGCAAACCTGGCAGGTTCAGAGGTTATAGTAGTGGATATAGGAGTAAAGGAGAAGATAGCCGCCAAAAACTCAAAACTGAAAGTTAAAAAGATAAATTACGGGACAAAAAATATGTCCAGGGGGCCGGCCATGAGCAGGGAAGAGGCTGTAAAATCCGTTGAAGCAGGAATAGAAGTTTTCGAAGAAGAGAATAGAAAAGGGAAAATAGATATTGTAGGTATCGGGGACATGGGTATAGGTAATACTACTGCCTCCTCGGCTATTACTGCCTGTGTCACCTCTGTAAAGGTAGAAGATGTTACCTCCAAGGGAACAGGCATAGGTGAAGAAATGTTAAAAAATAAATTTGCCGTGATAAGAAAATCATTAGATATAAATAAGCCTGATTCATCTGACCCTATTGACATCTTGAGTAAAGTGGGAGGATTTGAGATAGGAGGAATGGCCGGAGTTATCCTATCTGCAGCTGCCAATAACACACCAGTGATACTGGACGGATTTATTTCCACTGCCGGTGCCCTGATTGCGGCAAAAATAGCCCCAGAATCCACTCAATATATGATTGCCTCACACCAGTCAGTGGAAAAGGGACACAAAGTAGCTCTAAATTATTTAGGGAAAAAACCTCTTTTAAATTTAGACCTACGCCTGGGAGAAGGAACGGGAGCAGCTTTAGCCATGATACTGGTAGAGGCAGGAATAAGAATCCTTAATGAAATGGCAAGTTTCCAGGAGGCCAAGGTATCACAGGGGGAAAATTGAGAATATTGAAAGAGTTTTTTTCTGCTCTATCTTTTTTTACTGTTTTACCTCTACCAGGGAAATATTTCCCTCCTTCCCTGTCTTTCTTTCCCTGGGTCGGATTGGTAATAGGAGGAGCACTTTATATCTCCCATCTTCTATTCTCTCCTTTCCCTCCTGCCATAGAAGCTCTCCTTCTTCTCTGGGTAAGCGTTTGGTTTACAGGAGGCCTGCACTGGGAGGGATTAACGGATACCTTCGATGCAATTTTAAGCAGAAAAGATAAAGAATCATCTCTAAAAATAATGAAAGATCCTTCTACCGGAGTAATGGGAGTAATTGCCCTTATTACTTTTCTTTCTTTGAAATTCCTGGGATTCTACACCCTAATCACAGTCTCTCCCCTGTCTCTTCTCTCCGTCCCACTCCTTTCCCGTCTGGGAATGATTTTGATAGTTTACACTAATACTCCTGCAAGAAAAGAAGGATTAGGTTATCTTTTCTGGAAGGCAAAAAGAGAGGTAATTTATCCTTTACTCTCTTTAATCCCATTATTCCTTATCCTCAAATTCAAAATATTTCCTGTTTTAGCCTTCACTATTCTTTTCTACTATTTGATAGGGAAATACTTCCAGAAAAAGTGGGGAGGATTTACAGGAGATACTCTGGGAATGAGTATAGAAAGCGGGGAAATATTCCTGCTCTTTCTACTGGCACGCATAGGCAAAGGATGGTAAAATTAGCATCATTATGAGTTATATCATTGAGATACGAGTAAGACTCAAAACTTCCGACCTTATAAGCAGTACGGCATTTACTACATTAAGGGAAGATATGGGGTGGAAAGAAATCATAAACTCCCTGTTCCGGGAGGAAGTGTGGAAGATTAAAGTCAGCACTACCAGGGAGAAGGCAGAAGAGATAGGTGAAGAGCTCACACAAAAAGTAAAAATTTTCATAAACCCCAATAAACATCTCTGGGATTTAAGGATATTGCAGGAAGAGGAGACCCCCCGCCTGGAAGGAGAAGGAAAAGGGAACTATTTAGCCGAAGTTCTTACCTGGTGGCTGGAAGATGCCAGAGAAAGGATTGCTTTTGATTCTCTCAGGAGCACCTGGGGATACGGGGAAATTATAAAAGAGGTGAAAAGAGGCGAAATATGGAAACTGAATCTCAAAGCAGACAGCCTTGCCCAGGCAAAAGAATACATGGAGGACATCGTAGTAAGTAGGAAGCAGGATAAAGGGCTTATCATCAATCCTCATTCGCAAGGATACAAACTGCTCTCTTTAGGTAAATTATGAGCATTATCAATTACAAAAAAGCAGGGGTGGACATAGAAAAGGGAGACGAATTTGTCGAAAAGATATTAAAGCTGGCAACAAAAGTTAAAACTCCCGGCGTTATCTCCGGGATAGGCGGATTTGCGGCTCTCTACTCTCCCCCCCAAGGCAAGGGATTCCTGGCCCTAACCTGTGACGGCGTGGGAACTAAACTCATTCTCGCTTCCCTGTGGGGAGATTACTATACAGTAGGAATAGATGCAGTAGCCATGAATGTGAATGACCTTATCTCGGGAGGCGCACGCCCCCTGGTATTCCTGGATTATCTTGCCACCTCCAGATTAGAGCTCAAAAAAGCTCTGCGGTTGGTAGAAGGAATTGTGGAAGGATGTTCCCAGGCAGGATGCACCTTGCTGGGAGGAGAAACTGCCGAGATGCCAGGCATGTATAAAAAGGGAGACTACGAGGTAGCGGGTTTTGCCCTGGGCTGGGCCAGGGAAGAAGATTTAATGAGAAAGGAGGACATACACCCAGGTGATTTACTGGTAGGTATTGCTTCTTCCGGCCTCCACTCAAACGGCTTTTCCCTGGTGAGAAAAATTATATTTGAGGGTAAAAAAGAAAAAAAAGCAGAGGATCTGAGTACGTTTTCTAAGGAAGTAGGAGAAATGTGGGAAGAACAATTTATTACCCTGAGCAGAAAAGAAGAAAAAATCAAGCTTCTTCACACGTTTTCCCGGACACTGGGAAAAACCTGGGGAGAAGAACTCCTTACTCCCACCCGGATATATGCAAAGAGTATCATTTCCCTCTGGGAGAGGGGAATAAAAGTAAAAGGAATAGCACACATCACCGGAGGTGGCATCCCGGGCAATCTTAGCCGCATCCTACCTCCCGGCCGGGGAGCAAGAATTAAGAGAAACTGGGAAATCCCAAAAATATTTTCCCTGCTGCAGGAAATGGGTGGGGTAAAAGAGGAAGAAATGTTTCGCGTGTTCAATATGGGGTTAGGGATGATATTGGTAATACCCCCTGCACAGGAAAAGGAGGTAAGAAAGCACCTGGAAAGTAAAGGTGAGCAGACCTATCTCATAGGTGAGATTGTAGAGGGAGATAATGTTAAAATCGAGTAAAGGAGTGGGAAAAGATGGCAAGAAGTAAAACAAAGATAAAACGAAAAAGGCATAAGTGGGCACTAAAAAAGAAGAGAAGAAAGGAAAAAGAAAAAAAAGGGACACTCAATAGATGAAAGCTGCCTTTTTAGAAGGTATAGGGAAAATAGCGCTCAGGGAAACAGATAAACCTTCTCTTCAAAAAGGGGAGGTTTTAGTCAGGGTATCCCGGGTAGGGATATGTGGGTCGGATGTACATTATTTCAAAACGGGAAAAATCGGCTCGCAGGTAGTTGAATTTCCTTTTATCCTGGGACACGAAGCTTCCGGATGGGTAGAAGAAGTAGGAGAAGGCTGCAGGAAATTTCAGGGAGGAGAAAAGGTATTTATTGAGCCAGCTATTTCCTGTGGCAAGTGCGAGTGGTGTAAAGCCGGAAGAGAAAACATATGTCCCGAGGTCATTTTTTTAGGAACCCCGCCGGTAAAAGGAGCATTACAGGAATACATGACTTACCCGGAAGATGCTCTCTTCCCGCTTCCCGAGGAAATGGACCTGGAAAAGGCAATGCTTATGGAAGTTTTAGCTATCGGGGTACATTCCGTTGACCTGGCGAATGTCCGGGAAGGAGAAAAAGTTGCCATATTCGGCTGTGGCCCTGTAGGCTTATCTATCCTGCTTATCTCCCGCATAAGGGGAGCAGGAGAAATCTTCTGCAGTGAACTAATTCCTGCCAGAAGAAACATAGCCAAAGCCCTGGGAGCGGATTACGCAATTGATCCCCGCGAAGTGGATATAGTATCTTTTATAAAGCGCCATACAGAAGGGAAAGGGGTAGAAGTTACCTTTGAAGCCGCAGGCGAACAGGAAACCCTGGACCAGTGTTTTGAAAGCATGAAGATAGGCGGAAGGAGCGTGATAGTGGGAATACCCGAAAAAGACAGGATTTATTTTAACCCGGATATAAGAAGAAAAGAACCTTTGATACTGCACTGTCGCAGATCCTGCCAGGGAAGTAAAGATACGGAAAGAACCTTAACCCTGCTAAAGAACGGGATTTTAGACCCTTCCCCCTTAATCACTCACAGGTATCCCTTTGTCCAGGTACAGGAAGCCTTTGAAACAGTGAGAGATTACCGGGATGGGGTAGTAAAAGCTATTATCAACCTGGAGGTATAAAAATGGAAATAGGTGTAATGGCAGAATCCTTTCGTTTACCCTTCAAGGAAGCCATCAAGCTGGCCAGCGAGATGGGAGCAAAAGGTGTCCAGATTTACGTGAGTAAAGGAGATTTCACCCCTGATAATCTCACCCCGTCCGGCAGAAGGGACCTCCTGGAGTTCCTATCTTCTCACGGGATGAGAATATCTGCCCTATGCGGGGATTTTGGCGGACATGGATTCGGCAAAAAAGAAGAAAATGACTGGAAAATAGAAGAGACAGTAAAAATAATGGATTTAGCACACGATTTGAAAACCCGCGTGGTTACCACCCACATAGGAGTAGTCCCGGAAAATAAAGAAGAAGAACAATACAAAGTACTAAAAGAAGCCATGGAAGAAGTGGGTTACTGGGGGGATGAAAAAGAGATTTACTTAGCCATAGAAACCGGCCCGGAGTCTCCAGAAACCTTGAAAAGCTTTATCTTAGAGGTAGGAAAAGAAAGCATAAGGGTAAATTATGACCCTGCCAACCTGGTAATGTGTGCGGGTGCCGATCCCGTAAAAGGAGTGTTTACCCTGGGAAAATGGATTGTGCATACTCATGCTAAAGACGGGGAAAAACTTTCCGACTTAGATGCCAGGACCATATACGAGAGATTCGCGGAAGGAGAATTTGAAGGGAAATGGTGGGAAAAGCACTTTCGGGAACTCCCCCTGGGAGAGGGGCGGGTGAACTTCCCGGCATACCTGAAGGCTCTTAGAGAAACAGGCTACGACGGCTTTCTTACCATAGAAAGAGAAGCGGGTGAAAACCCGACAGAAGATATTCGCAAGGCAATAGAATTTCTAAGTAAACTATTGCGAGAACTATAAATAAATGAAAGCACCTCATTCCTATGAAGAGGCTCTCCAGATAGCCAGGGAATCGGTTCAGGCAATAGACATAAAAGATGCATCCTCAAGGACGGGAGGAGAAATACTTTCAGGTAAATACCTCAAGATTCCTTTCTTCCATATTTTTACTTTTGCCAGATTCTCTCCCTACGAATTTCACACAGAGCCGGAAACAAATAGCCCCTTAATAGAGACAGTACTTCTGCACTATATTTCAAATGCCAGGCCAATTGGCCCGGGAGAAGAATGGATTACTTTCAAGGAATTACCCAGCGGTATCTTTTATTACCATAGCTTTCAGCAAAGAAGTGAATGCAGAATAGAAGAACTCTTTCAGAAAGATTTTGCCCGCACAGAGAAAAAAATCCAGGAGATGGGAGGCAGGAAACAAGAAGATTTCTCCTACGTATTCACTCCCCTGCCCCGGATACTTTTGAAACTTGTGTATGTGCCTCCCGACGAAGAGTTCCCGGGACAGGCAATCCTTTTCTTTGATAACGCTTCGCATCTGCACCTTCCCAGCGAGGACCTGGCCGGTATCTCAGAATGGATGACAGATTTCCTGGAGAATCAACCATGAAAGGACAAGAAACACGAAACTGGCTGGAAGAAAGGGAAGAGAAGCTTCTCCCCTTTGCCACCAAAAGCAAAAACTCCTCCCGTAAATTCCCGGAAAAGGCAGATCCTTTCCGCACCTCTTTCCAGAGAGACAGGGACAGGATAATTTATTCCTCCTCTTTCCGCAGGCTCCAGTACAAAACGCAGGTGTTTCTTGTCCATGAGGCAGATTTCTACCGCACCCGTTTAACTCATACGCTGGAGGTAATGCAGCATGCCCGCACCTTAGCCCGGGCACTAAAAGTAAACGAAGACCTGGTAGAAGCAATCTCCCTGGCACATGATTTAGGGCACCCTCCTTTCGGACATGCAGGAGAAAACGCACTAAATGACCTGATGCAGGAATGGGGCGGATTCAACCACAATCTGCAGGGGTTAAGGATAGTGGACCAGCTGGAACACAGATATCCCAATTTCCCGGGGCTAAACCTCACCTACCATACGCGGGAGGGAATTACCCGCCATCGTACTGCTTACGATAAATCTCCTCCCATAGAAGAATTCCGCAAATTCCTCCAGCCTTCCGTAGAAACCCAGATAGTATCCATCGCTGATGAATTAGCCTTCTGTGCCCACGACCTCGATGATGGACTGAGAGTAGGACTTATAAACGAGGAGATACTGGAAGAAAGCGGGAATACACTCTGGAAAGAGATTATAAAAAGGGCAAAAAGAGAGACAAGGTCGCAGGGAAAAGAATTCATATATCGCAGGGCAGTAAGGCATCTCATAGAAATATGCAACACTGAAGTGATAAATTATACCTCGGAAAGAATAAAGCAGCTGGGTATCCTCTCCGAGCGGGAAGTAAGAGAAATGGACGAGCCGCTCGTCTCACTTCCTCCCCAAACTGCCCGGGCATTGCAAAACTTGCGAGAGATGCTGGAGAAAAGTATTTATTACCATCCCGACGTGGTGATGATGACCGAAAAAGGAAAGAACATAGTAAGGAAACTCTTTTCTGCCTTTCTGAATAATCCCCGTCTCCTGCCCCACCAGTTCCAGGAAAAATTAAGCGAAAACAAGCAGAACAAAGCGCGGGTAGTCTGTGACTATATCGCCGGCATGACAGATAGGTTTGCCATGGACACCTATGAAATGCTTTTCCATCCGCACGTGAGAGTCCTCTCACGCATAGGGAGAAGAAGATGAAAAGAATCGGAGACTTAAACTTGTTTCTTGTCTTATCACTGTTTTTCCTTCCCCTGCTTATCCACGCCTCTCCTGAAACATTTCCCACCCCACCCCAACAGCCTGCCACTGGCCCGGGAGGCAAAGATTACCGCCACGCAGAGGTAATCAAATCTGTTTACGGGGAAGGAGACAGGCAATACTGGATATTCGAACCAGCAAAACCTGCTCCGAAATCAGCCCCGCTGATAGTCTTTAACCACGGGTGGAGTGCCATGAATCCAAAAACTTACGGGGCATGGATTGACCACCTGGTTAAAAGAGGAAATATTGTAGTCTATCCTCGCTACCAGGCCAACCTGCGCACCTCCACCAAAAAATTCACCCAGAACGCTATCCAGGCAGTAAAAGACGCCATCCTCCAGCTTCAGAAGGGAAATCACGTAAAACCCCAGCTGGATAAATTTGCCATAGTAGGACATTCCGCAGGGGGACAGGTAACTGCCAACATGGCCGCCCTGGCAAGCTCTTCCGGCCTTCCTGCACCAAAAGCAATCATGTGTGTCCAGCCAGGTAAAACATGGGCTAAAAAAGAAAAAGCCATCATTCCCCTCACAGACCTGAGCACCATCCCCGGCCAGGTGCTCATGCTTACCGTAGTGGGAGACCGGGATAACATAGCCCGCGATATAGATGCCAAAAAAATATTCTACCAGACTCCCCAGATTCCCCTTTCCAACAAGGATTTCATAACCCTGGTTTCTGACGAGCACGGGAAACCTCCCCTGATAGCAAACCATTTTGCCCCGGCTGCAGTAGATGAAAGCTACGATTCGGGAGAAGCAACAGAAAGCAGGAAGAAAAGCAGCCCTCTCCGCTCTATATTCAGGGAAAGACTGCGAGAAAGAATCAGCAAACGCAGAAAAGCAGATGATAGCGATTTTAAAGAAATCAAAGATACGGCAAACTCTGTCAATGCACTGGATTACTACGGGTTATGGAAACTATTCGATGCCCTGTGCGATGCTGCCTTCTACGGGAAAAACCGCGTATATGCCCTGGGAAATACTCCCGCACAGCGCTTCATGGGAAAATGGAGCGATGGAACTCCGGTAAAAGAATTAATAGTGACCGACAACCCGTAATAATTTCTCCCCGTCTCCGGACAAGATGCACGGCACGGGCAAACCCGGGAATCCCCTCCAAGCTATCCGACCGCCTCTCGCGAAATAAAAGGCATTTAGAAACTGACGTTATATGCGACTTTTCTTTTGTGTGGCAATGAATGTAGTAGTGAGTAGCGAGGGAAACATTTTAGACCTTAGACCATAGACTATAGATTTTAGACTGGGAAAATAGTGAACAGTAGCGGGTAGATAGTAGCGAGGAGGAAGGATAGTGAACAGTAAGTTACCCGCCTGTCTCCCGACCCGGATTCATGGGGTCGGGCAGGGCGCCTCCGATAGTTGGACTTAAAAGCGGCACCTCGGGTTAGAAACTATCCTATCTTAGCCCTGCTTTCCCACAAGCCGTGAATATTGCAGTAGGAAGCAGCGAATAAAACTCCCGGATTCTCTGTGCGGAAAGAAAAGCTCACCTCCGGATGAGTATAAACTGCACTGGTATCAGGTCCCTCCGTAGATTCGCCGTGAGAGGTAAAAGTAAATTTGCCTATCTGATAAGGGAAATGTCCCCCTTCCGGGAGAAAATACACTTCAATCCAGCGTATATGATGCTGAGTGGTATTAGGATGCGGGATCTCCTTCCCTACACTCACATTAACCCGGCAGACTTCCCCCTTCCCGGCTTTGCCTGAGACCTCAATTACAGGGACATGCTTCTCCTTTTTCCAATCATCACTTTTAAAAAGCTCTCCAAACTCTCCCATTTTCCTTCCCTCCTTTTTCAGGCTTTTTTATTCAGATACAAAAAGGCAGCCAGAGCAGCCTTAGCTCCCTCTCCACAGGCAACAATTATCTGCTTACCAAAAACATTGGTTACATCTCCCGCAGCAAATATTCCCGGCAGGCTGGTTTCGCACTGGGGATTGATTATTATTTCCCCCTTCTCATTCTTCTTTACCCCTTTTACGAAATCCGAAGCAGGCTTACTCCCAATCTCCACAAAAACCCCCTCTACCTCCAACTCCTTTACCTCTTCTCCTCTCCTCACCCTTATACCCCTAACAACCATATCTCCGTAAATCTCCTCCACCCTGGTCCCGGTGTATATTTCCACCTTGTCACTATTTTTAACCTTATCTATCATTACTGCATCACCCGTAATATGGGAAGAGAACTCCAGGAGGAAAACCTTACTGGCAATCTTGATTAACTGCAATACCGCATCCAGGCCCGCATTTCCCCCTCCTATCACGGCTACGCTTTTCCCCGTGAATAAAGGAGCATCACATGTGGCACAATAAGTTACTCCACGATTCTTAAACTCCTTCTCTCCCTTCACCCCTAATTCTCTCGGCACCCTGCCCGAAGCAATAATTACGGCTTTGGCAGAATACTCTCTCGCCTCAGTCTCTACCCGAATAATATCCCCCTCTTTCTGCACTATTTTTACCGGTTCGTTCTCCTTTATATCCAGGTTAAAGGACTCCACATGCTCCCTGAATTTCTTAACCAGTTCTGCCCCGGTAATAAACTGATATCCTAAATAGTTTTCTATATCACTGCTCAGGATTGCCTGACCTCCAATATCCCTGGTAACCATAATAAAATCCATTTTCTTCCTGGCCGCATAGATACCCGCAGTCATGCCACCAGGTCCTGCTCCCACAATAATAAGCTCGCGGCATTTCATAACCCTAACTCCTCCTCTATTTCTTTCGGGTTAAATCCCACAATTATTTTCCCTTCAATATCCAGCACAGGCACTCCCATCTGCCCCGATTTCTTCACCATCTCTTCCAGGGCATTCTTATCCTGGGTCACATCTACGCTTTCAAATGATACACCCTTTTCTGCAAGGAAGGCTTTCACCATAGAACAGTAAGAACAGGTAGAAGTAGTATAAACTTTCACCTTCTTTGACATTTTTACTCTCCTTATTTAAAGTTTACCCTTAATTTCCAGCAACTTGAGAAAATGCTTGCGTTCCTCCCCTATCACTTTATCAATTGTACTATGTTCACCCTCTGGTACCACTCCCCTCATTTCCTGGTAATAGAGGATAGAATCCAGCTCTCTGCGAACAGCAAAATCAAGGGCAGAAAGGATATTCCTAAAACACTGCTTTTTCTCCTTCTCTACCTCATTAGAAAAGATTATATTATCTGCGTATGAACGCAGGTAAGCAAAATATTCCTGCGGGTAATTCTCAGGAGGTTCGTATTTCTCTATCTCTACAATCATATTTAAAAATACTTCCCTGTGCTTGCACTCTTCATCTGCAAGAAAATTAAAAACATTTTGCAAGTTTTCTTCCTTAAATTTACTGGAAAGTTGCCGGTAGAAATTCTCCCCTGCTTCCTCAATTCCTACTGCAAACTGGAGAACCTCGCTAATACTAAAAACACTCACCAACCGCCTCCCTCTTTTTTATTGTATCACACTAATATCACACGGGAAAGAAAGATTATTGCAGTAGAGAAGGCTAATCAGAAGTAGCGCAGAAA
>JALUVB010000255.1 GCA_027021085.1 bacterium | reverse complement strand
TGGAGAACCTCGCTAATACTAAAAACACTCACCAACCGCCTCCCTCTTTTTTATTGTATCACACTAATATCACACGGGAAAGAAAGATTATTGCAGTAGAGAAGGCTAATCAGAAGTAGCGCAGAAATTTTCCATCACCGTTCACCTTTACCATTCCACCTGCATTTTGTAAGAGTTGCAAGTTCCTCCCGGTGTCCATCGGTCCCGGCGCATGCCGGGGCACCTCTCCTCCACCTTTTTTAAATACGGCAATCTTGAGGAAACCATAAGGCTTGCTCCTAGGAAACCGAGATACCAGGATTACCAGGACACCAGGATACCAATTTACTGTTCACTATCCACCTGTATCTTGCATCCTGCCTCTTCTCTCACTTACTTGCTACTCCCTCTACGTCATTCCTGCGCAAGCAGGAATCTATTCCCCTCCACTACTAACTACCCACTACCCGCTACTCACTCTGTTCACTGCTTACTGTTTACTATTCACTGTTTACTGCTTACTGTTCACTATTCTCCCAGTCTATAGTCTAAGGTCTATGGTCTAAAGTCCAAGAGTTGTGAGTCCCTCCCGATGAACATCGGGACCAGTTCTGCCTATCACCCCATGTTAGACTATAGACATCAGACTTTAGACATTAGACGGGAAAGACACATGATACGGGGGACCAACTCACTATTCACTGTTCACTATTTGCTATTTACTATCTCCCCTCACTACTATCTACTCCCTACTATTCACCATTCACTGTTTACTGTTCACTATTTTCCCAGTCTACAGACTAAGGTCTATGGTCTAAGGTCTAAAATACCCGCTACTGGACTCCAGGCTTCTCCCATTGACACGCTGTCTATTTTTAAGCTATAACTAAGTGGATAGAGTAAGTAGATTAAATAATAACCAGGAAAGGAGAGAAAAATGCTTCAGCCGGCTAAGGTAAAACGTTTGGTTGATGTGGTGGATTATCAAGAAGGAGCTATTGTTAGTGCAACTTTACTGGAAAAAGACGCGGGAACCGTAACTGTATTCGCATTTGACCAGGGACAGGGACTCAGTGAACATACAGCTCCGTTTGATGCCATGGTATATATACTGGATGGAAAGGCAGAGATTAGAATTTCCAGCCAGCCCAATCTTCTGGAGAAGGGGGATATGATTATTATGCCTGCTAATGAACCCCATGCCCTAAAAGCCATAGAAAAATTTAAGATGCTCTTAGTTATGATTAAATCGCGCTAAAGCAGAAATTACCCCTTCCCGCTCCCCGCCATTACGGGAAAAACAGCAGCTAAAAGCTTGTTATTTACTCTGCGGGAGCATAATGACATCTTTTTGGCGAGATAACTTTACCTGTCTTTTTCAGTTCCTTTATAATCTTTGATACCTCGGAAGAAGGTAACCCGGTTAATTTGGCAATATCTCCGGGTCTTAAAGGCTTCCCTTCCTTTTTCATGGCCTCCAGAACCACTTCTTCTTTGTTTCCCATGTTTCACCTCCTTAATTTATTTACATACCCACTAATATCCAAATGCGGTGACTCTCCAGAAAATACCCTGCCTCCCCTTCGAAAGCAGGCGGGTCAGCCCGCTCCCCAGTCTATAGTCTAAAGTCTATGGTCTATAGTCTAAAATGTTCCCCTCGCTACCCGCTACTAACTACTCATCCAAAAAAGTCGCACATAGCGTCAACATTTACTACATTTTCTCAAAGGCATCCTTCCCGGCTCCGCATTCAGGGCAAATCCAATCATCGGGCAACTTCTCAAAAGGAGTGCCTGGATCAATACCTGCATCAGGGTCACCTACCTCAGGATTGTAAATATATCCACATACCGTACATACATATTTATCCATTGTTACTCCTCCTTTTTCCGTTTTTTGAAATCCATCAATTCCTTCCAGCGTTCTTCCCCTATACACTGCCTGGCATACTTGCACCAGTCAATACAGGAAGGAAGCTCTTCCCGGTACACATACTTTTTACATTTCGGGCATTTAACTCTGACCTCGTCGGAAAATATTTCCACCTCGTAGCCACAATTAGGACACTTATGTACCCCTACCCTGAGAAATCTCGTATCTGTACCGGGACACTTCATATTACCTTGCCATCAATGCTGATGGTAATTTCTTCAAAAGGGATATCCTTGCCAGACCTTTTTAAAGCCTCTTTTACCCCATATACCAGGCCAAAACAGCAAGGCACTTCCATATGCAGCACAGTTACGCGTTGCGGAGAAGCTACGCTGAAAACCTGCGTAAACTTTTCAATGTAGGCTTCCAGGTCGTCAAGTTTGGGGCACCCTACAAGCACCGTCTTTCCTTTGAGGAAATCGCGGTGAAAATTGGCATAAGCAAAAGGCACACAATCTGCACAGATAAGAATATGGGCATTCTTGAAATAGGGTGCATGGGGGGAAACCAGGGTAATCTGCACTGGCCACTGCCTGAGCTGGGAAGGGATATCTTCTCTTGCTGCCCTCTCTGTCTCAGTCGCCTCTCCCTTATCCTCCCAGGAGATTTCCCTGGCTCCCGGGCACCCGCCCATCACTTTATGCTGGTGGAACTGGGGTAGTTCCTGAGCATGCTCTTTTAAATGGCGCAGATGCTCCTCCAATCGTTCCGGAGCATTTTTCTTTATCCACTCAATAGTCTCTTCTTCGTTGTAGGGAGCAGCATCTCTCTCTTCTATGGAAATAGCACCCTGGGGACATTTGCCCAGGCACGCACCCAGCCCGTCGCAGAATATTTCCTTCACCAGTCTTGCCTTCTTCCCTTTCGGCGTATCTACAATCTGCAAAGCAGCCTCAGGACAGCCTGGTATACAGAGTCCACACCCGTTGCACTTATCCTCGTCAATCCTGATTATTTTTCTCTTCACTTTCTATGCACCTCCTTCTTCACCCCAGGATGTTTTTTATGTCTTCCTGCGGGTCACCGATGATTTTAATATCATACTCTTCCACAAGAACATTAAGAATATCCTGGTTGACCCAGGCAGGAACTATAGGACCCAGGTATATCCCCTTTATCCCCAGTGAGAGGAGACTCCAGAGAATAGAGACTGCTTTCTGCTCCATCCACATGAGCACCAGGGTAAGAGGCAGGTCATTTATCTCCAAGCCAAAAAGGTCAGAGAGTGCAGCTGCGATTTCCACTGCTACAATGGCATCGTTGCACTGCCCTAAGTCAATCAAGCGGGGAATACCCTCTATATCTCCCAGGTCCAGGTCGTTTATCCTGAATTTTCCGCAGGCCAGGGTCAAAACAACAGTATCCTGGGGAAGCATTTTAACCAACTCGCGGTAATACTCGTCCTTTCGCGTGGGAGCATCACATCCGCCCACCAGGAGAAAATGTTTAATTTTCCCCGCCTCCACCAGGCTCTTAATTTTACCAGCCAAAGAAAGAACCACGGATTTTGAGAATCCCGTAGTAAGTGTTACCTCCCCTTCCTTCTCTTCCAGATCCGGCAGTGATTTAGCCTTCTCTATCAGCGGAGAGAAATCGTATCCTTCAATGTGCTTTACTCCCGGAAGTCCTGCCGCGCCTGTGGTAAATATCCTGTCTTTGTACTCTTCCTTCGGAAGTAGCACACAGTTAGAAGTAGCTAAAATAGCCACGGGATACTCAGAGAATAACCTTTTCTGGTCGTACCAGGCACGTCCCAGATTACCCACAAGGTGCTTATACTTCTTGAGTCCTGGATATCCATGTGCAGGCAGCATTTCAGAATGGGTATAAACATTTATGCCGGTTCCTTCTGTCTGCTTAAGCAATTCTTCCAGTGCCTTTAACCCGTGTCCGGTAACCAGAATTCCCTTGCCCTTGCGCGTTCCCGTCTGCACTTCCGTGGGTTCGGGCTCACCGTAAGCCTTGATGTGAGCATCTTTCAGCAGTTTCATTACCTTGAGGTTTATCTTCCCTGATTCCAGAGCTAACTTCACGAAGCTTCCTGCATCAAAGTTAACATTGGTCAAGGTGGAATAAATCCCCTGGCTGAAGAATGCATCCACCTCCGGATCGGTAGCTCCCAGCTCCCGGGCATGGTAGGCATAGGCAGAGATACCTTTAATAGAAAAAATAAGGTTATCCTGCAGCCTGGCCACTGTCGGCTGCTTTCCACATACTCCCACATGAGTACAGCCATCTCCTTTTACGGTTTGTGAACACTGGTAACAAAACATTTCCAACCTTTCCATTTCTTAACCCTCCTTCTTTTTTTTGGGTACGAAACCTGAACAATCTACATTCACCTCGGAATTTGAAAAAGCCATATTGGTTAATTTGCAATAATAAGGTTTGGAAGATTCTGGACGTGCATCCATGACAAAGTTTGCACAGGTAAAACACAACCTGGCCACGCTTATCACTCCGGACTCGTAGAGACTCTTTATGAGATCCAGAAGAAATTTTAACGTTACCTCCTTCCCCTGCAAGGGAAGTTTTTCTATATGCTTTTTCAACGCATCTGACCAGTTAGCTATTTTTTTTACTGCTTCCTTGCCGGCAAAAGTGAGAGTAAGGGCAAAAACCCTCCCATCTTTCTTTGATTGCTTCCGCAAAAGCAGCCCCTTCTCCTCCAGCGAATTCACCGCCTCGCTTACCGTAGCAGGAGTCAAACCAAACTCTTCCGCCAGTTTGCCTATCGTGGAAGATTCTTCCTTATGCCTGGAGATGTACAGGAGAAACTGAATCTGAATGGGGCTCAGGTTCTCTCTCTTCGAGACATCCCAGAGAAGAATACGATTCACCTGAGTCAATTTCTCCAGGGCGGATACTATCTTTTCTTCAATTTCCATATTTGATTCCCTTAATTTATTTAGGACTCCTAAGTAATTCTAACCCAAAACTTTACATCTGTCAAGAGAATTTTCTAAATTTATCCGGATTTTTCCGCTAATTCCAGGAATTTCACATAAAACATATTGATTTTTTCAAAAAAAGTATTATAATAATGGAGAAATGGGTAAGTTGGTATTTGCCAGAAAACCCAGCCTGGAAGAGAAAAAGATTCTTGAAAAGATCCTAAAAGAGGGGGAGTACCATCTCCGAAAAAGAGCCCGCATTATCCTTCTCTCCAGCGAACATAAATACAAGATACCGGAAATCTCCCGCATAGTGAATCTCCATCCCATCAATTTAAGGAAATGGATACATCGGTTTAACCGGAAAGGGTTGAGCTCTCTTTTAGAGGCTCCCAGGGTAGGATTGAAAAAGAGATTTGATGAAAGTTTCAAAGATAAATTACTCAGCATTGTAAGACAGCCCCCCAGAAAGCTCGGTGTTTTCGCCACCCATTGGACGCTCCACGGTCTCAAGGATTACCTGGAAAAAAAGCGGATTGTACTCGAAATAAGCCACGAAACCATACGCCGCATTCTCAAGGAAGCAAACCTGAGTCTAAAGGACCTGCGCAAAAAAGGTGATTTTGAACCTGAGTACTAAAAGGAGGTGAGAAAAATGGGTTTATGGAATCTTAACGGCTTTCCTTTTGATCCCGTGAAGCTTTCCTCCCAGTTTAAATCTAACAGCTTATTCACACTCCTGAACTCTGAATTTATAAGAAAAAGAGTGGGGGATTTCCTGAAAGAGGAAGGCCACGGGAAGACCAGGCTGGAGCATCTGGTAGAAAAATACAGCAAAGATGACCGCCCTCTCCTGGAGAGAGTCTTTAAGGACCCGGAAACCGTGCTCCCCTACATAATCTTTGAGCATTTGAGAAGGCTCTTTAACCTGGAGAAGGAGAGTTTTCCTGCCGCAGTAAAAAACCCCAAACTCAAAAGAGCAGTTTTAAATGTAGCAAAGACCATAGAGAAATACGGAGTAAGCATGCCCATGGTATTTGCCGAACCCTTGATGCTGGTCTGGAACACCACGGCAAAATGCAATTTAAGATGTAAACATTGTTACGAAGATGCCGGTGTTCTCTCCAAGGGCCTACCTAACAAACTCAGCAAGGAAGAGAAAGTAAAAGTCATGGAAGAAATATGTAAATTAAACATACCGACTTTTGCCTTTGCGGGGGGAGAGCCGCTGATGGACCCCATGTTCTGGGAACTGGCCAGGATAGGAAAAGAAAATGGCCTTTATATGTCTATAAATACAAACGGGACGCTGATTACAGAAGAAGTAGCCTGGCGATTAAAAGAAATGGGGTTTGCTTACTACGGGGTGAGTCTGGACGGAGCCAGCCCGGAGGTGCATGATACTTTCCGGGGAGTGAAAGGCGCTTTTGAAAGGACAATAAGAGGAATAAAAAACCTGGTGAAGGCAGGGGAAGGTGATAAAACCTGCATATCCTTTACCGTGGCGCGAGAAAATGCCATCCTGCAGGATGAAATCCCCAAAATGCTCAAGCTGAGAGATGAATTGGGCATAAGAAAGATTGTCTGCTATAACTACATTCCCTGCGGG
The DNA here is from genome assembly GCA_027021085.1 of bacterium. Classification (GTDB taxonomy): domain Bacteria; phylum CAIJMQ01; class CAIJMQ01; order JAADFP01; family JAADFP01; genus JAADFP01. The sequence goes on along the minus strand of JALUVB010000255.1, from coordinate 1,956 downwards.
AGAGCCGACATGGTAAATGATTTGACCTGCGATGAAAGAGAAAGACTCTTTGAAATATTTTACCGGGACCTTCAGAATGGAAAAGAAACCCTTTTATCCACTGCCCCCCAGTTCGGCAGATATTGCAGGCAAATGTATGAAAGGGGAGAAGGAAACTTAACTGTGCTGGGACACTTTTCCTCCGGAAACAGCGAGAAACTGGAAAGCCTGGTAGAACTCATCGGCGGATGTGGCGCAGGAAGAGCCTATCTCTCACTGCAACCTGACGGATCAATAACTCCCTGCGTATTTATGCCCAATCTTGTAATAGGCAACATAAAGAAAGAGGGGGAGATAAAGGGAGAGCATATCATTGAAGTCTGGGATACTTCGCCGATTATGGCAAAGATAAGAAATAGACGGAAACATCTGGATAGATGCGGTTGCCGGGGTAAGTACTTCAGTGTATGCGGTGGTTGTGTGGCCAGAGCATATGCCTACTTTGGGGACCTGGAAGCACCTGACCCGGGCTGCATTTTAAATAAGGGTGTATTAGAGAAATTTGCGGGCGAGGAATCTCATAAGGTGGCTTCGGGATTTTAGCCGGCAAGTCTTAATAGTTGCTTGCTGAATGTCGGCAGACGGTAGTCTCAGGCTCTCCAGCGAATGGGATATTGGGGGAGATACCCCGGAAGAGAAGCAGCGGGATAAAAGGGAGTTCTATCGCCTCTTTCCGGCATTGTATATAGGGCCACCCCCGCGAGCATATTCTTTTAATACTGAAATAGCTTCCGGGCGGAGAACATCCTGTACCACCTTAATTCCTCTCTTCTGCATTGCATGCTGCCAATCCGGTGGCTTAGCGCCCTCGTCAAAACCAATACTTTGTGCATCTTCACTCCGTGCACCGCAGACTACACAGGAAATTCCCGACCAGGGAATGGCTCCCAAGCACATGGCACACGGCTCTGTCGAGGTAACCAACTCATAGTGGCTCTCATCCCCGGCTCCTATGTCATAGCAACCTAACCTTTTCTGCGCCAGTATTATTGCCACTATTTCAGCATGTAAAATAGAGCAGTTACTGGCAACAACTATGTTAACTCCGGGAGCAATGAGGGTTCCTTTTTCGTCAAATATACCGGCAGCAAAAGGGCCACCTGAGCGCTTCTGCACGTTCCGCCGTGCCAAATCCACCACAAAACGCATACGCTTCTCCACAGTGGAAAATTTACTTCCTCTTTCCCGCAGGAAACCCTCCACCCAGCCCGGAAGACTAAATTTAAACTCTAACAATTTCATAAATATTAAATTTCTCTACCAAAGTTATAGCTTAAAAATAGACAGCGTGTCAATGGGAGAACTAGGTGTGAGGTGATAGGCAGAACTGGTCCCGATGTTCATCGGGAGCAACTCACAATTCTCCCGTATATAGGCGGAGGCACAGGCGGAACTGGCAACTAATAACTCGCAACTCACAACTCTTGGACTATAGACTTGAGACATTAGACTGGGAGGATAGATAGTGAACAGTAAGCAGTGAATAGTGAATAGTAGGGAGTAGATAGTAGTGAGTAGCGGGTAGTGAGGGGAGATAGTAAATAGTAAATAGTGAACAGTAAATAGCGAGTTGGTCCCCCGTATCATGTGTCTTTCCCGTCTAATGTCTAAAGTCTGATGTCTATAGTCTAACATGGGGTGGATAGGCAGAACTGGTCCCGATGTTCATCGGGAGAAACTGGCAACTCACAACTTTTAGATCATAGCCTAACATGGGGGGATAGGTGTCCCGACGTGCGCCGGGACAGGGAACTGGCAACTATCCGATATATATAGGTGTCGGGAGATCCGATTACCGCTTGACGGTAGGGAGGTATTTCTTCACAAACTCCGGCCTTATTCTGCGCAGTTCGGAGGTGGGCAGCATGGTCAAGAGCTCCCAGCCCAGATTCAGGGTCTCCTCTATGGAGCGGTTTT
>JALUVB010000254.1 GCA_027021085.1 bacterium | reverse complement strand
AATGCAGGCAATCGGGTTTGAAGGTGGATTGCGGGGTGGTAGTGGCTTCCGTAAGAGCCCTGAAAATGCACGGAGGAGCCTATGTATTTAAACCGGGCATGTCTTACTCTAAAATTAAGGCAGAGGTAGAAAGGGAGAATCTTCCTGCCCTGGAAAAAGGATGTGAGAACCTGGCCAAGAATATAGCTATCGTCAAGAAATTTGGCATACCCTGCGTGGTGGCAGTTAACCGGTTTACTTCGGATAGCCCGCGTGAACTGGAATTGGTCATAAAAAAGGCCCTGGAAGCAGGAGCCGATGGAGCAGCCATCTCAGAATGCTGGGCAAAGGGGGGAGAAGGGGCCGTGGAATTGGCAAAAGAAGTTTTAAAGGCGGCAGAGAAACCGCACCAGATGAAACTGCTTTACCCGGATGAGCTTGGCATCAAAGAAAAGATTGAAACTATAGCCTGCCAGATTTATGGGGCAGATGGCGTGGACTTTCTTCCCCTGGCAGAGAAGAAAATAAAGCTTTACACCAGGCTGGGTTACGATAAGTTCCCCATAAACATGGCCAAAACCCACCTTTCCCTTTCCCACGATCCTTCTCTCAAGGGTGTGCCGCGGGGATTCCGGGTGCCGGTGAGAGACATAAGAGCCTGTGTGGGAGCAGGATTCCTCTATCCGCTTCTGGGAGAAATGCGCACAATGCCGGGATTGCCTTCCCATGCTGCTTTCATGGATGTGGATATAGACGAGGAAGGGAATACAATAGGATTGTTCTGAAAATAGTAAATAGTAAGCGTGGATGGTAAACAAAGAATGAATTCACAACATAAAACCAGCCCGCGTGTCCTGCCCGCCTGTCTCCCGGCCCTGATTTATATCGGGCAGGGGTATTGGATAGTTAACCATAAAACTCGCACATGGCGTTATATAGACTTAAGACTTTAGGTGGTTTTGAGGTGAGTATGGCGTAATTAGTAGTAGAGAAACAGTATGGAAAAGAAGTAGGTGGAGTGTGAAAAGGTACCTCCTGTCTTACCTGAGGGAATGAGTATTCTTGCCTCTTCTGGAATCGTGCTTGTCCCTTTTGGTGAGGTAGAAAAAGAAGTTCTTATCTTTCTTAAAGGGGAGTTAGCTAAAAAATTTCCTTATCCTGTCTCCCTGCATTTTCCCCTTCCGCTTCCCGCTGATTCCTTCAACACGCGCAGAAAGCAGTATTCTTCGCACCCTTTCCTGGAAGAATTGCATAAATTACCTGATGATGCCTTTAGATTTCTGGGGATAACTGGCGTAGACCTTTATGTGAGAGGACTTAACTTTATATTCGGGCAGGCTGAGCTTGCCGGTAAGGCTGCGATTATTTCCCTGGCACGTTTGAGGGAAGGGTTTTACGGGAGGGAGGAAGACCTGTATCAGCTGCAATTAAGAAGCCTGAAAGAGGCGGTGCATGAGTTGGGGCATACCCTGGGGTTGAAGCATTGCCGCAATTTTCCCTGTGTAATGATGTTTTCCAACACACTTATGGAAGTGGACAAAAGGAGTAGTGATTTTTGCCCTTCCTGTGAAAGCATGCTTTCTGATTTGACTGATTCAGCCTGAATACTCTCTCTTGCCGGGCTGCACTTTCGGCTAAATCACTTTTATTCCGTACTTTGTTTTTAACTCTGCAATGTTCTCCCTGAGCATTTGCATTGCTCCTGGCAGGTAGTCGAGAATATCCTGTGCAGTAATACCGTCTTCCCCTTTTTCCCGGGAAGCCAGGTCTCCTGCAACCCCATGCACAAATACTCCCATGCGCACGGCTTCTTTGATATTTAGCCCCAGCCCATACATTGCAGCTATTGTGCCGGTGAGCACGTCACCGCTTCCTGCTGTTGCCATGCCGGAGTTCCCGCTCATGTTTACAAAAATTTCTCCTTCAGGATAGCCTATTAATGTGTGGGCGCCTTTCAGCACGGTTATTGCCTTTAATTCCCTGCTTACTTCACGCAGAGTATCTATCCGGTTTTCTGTTATTTCCCTGCTGCTTAATCCCTTGATTCTTGCCATTTCTCCCGGATGCGGAGTTAATACTGTGGGGTTTTCTCTTTTCGCCAGAGAGGCCTTTTCCCGCGAGATGGCAGTTAATCCGTCTCCGTCAATTAAAAGAGGTTTCTTTACGGTACTTACCACTTCTCTCACCAGTTCCTGGGTTTCCTCGTTCAGGGATAAGCCCGGTCCTATGACCACCATGTCCACTGCCTGGGCAATTTCGATTATTTTCTCTTTCGCTTTTTTTGCTATGCTGCCGCTCTCTGTTTCCTCCAGGGGGAGGAATACTATTTCGCTTCCCTTGCTCCCAATATAAGGCATGACTGATTTTGGCGTGGCAAGCCTGGAATATCCGCCTCCTGCCTTAAGAAAGGAGAGAGCGGCAAAGTAGGGGGCCCCGTAGTAGCCCCGGGCCCCGGCCAGGAAGAGAGTATCGCCAAATGTTCCTTTGTGTCCCTGTATATTTCTTGCGGGGAGTTGCAGGGGCTCGTTAATCTCAATTTTTATCTCTTCCCGGTTGTAATGCCCGGGAGGGAAAGAGATATGAGAAACGTATAACTCTCCACAGAAATCATATCCGGGATAAAGTATGTTTCCTAACTTGGGAAGACCGAAGGTAACGGTGTAATCTGCCCTGATGGCAGTTCCCATAACATTTCCGGTATTCCCGTTTATTCCCGAAGGTATGTCCAGGCTGAGCACTATTCTGGCATATTGGTTTATGAGATTGATAATCTCCGCGTATATTCCTTCTACCCTGCGGGTTAACCCGGTGCCGAGAATTGCATCCACCACTACACCAGCATGTCTTATCTCCCGGATAATTTTCTCTCTCTTTTCTTCTCCTATGTTTTTTATTTCAAATCCCATCCTTGCGGCAATCTCGTAGTTCAGCTTAGCTGCATCTTTGTACTGCTCCGGCCTGCCCAGCAGGTAGACCTTTACTTTACCGCCGGATGAATGGATTTTCCTGGCCACCACCAGTCCATCTCCTCCATTATTCCCGGGGCCGCAAAAAATAATAAAACCTTGCCTGTCTTTAATATGCCCTAATATTGCAAAGTAGGCAGCATTCCCGGCATTTTCCATGAGCAGGAGTTCGCTTAATCCGTAGGTGTCAGAAGCCTGTTTATCCAGTTCCCGCATCTTCTCTACTGTGCTTACTTTCATTTTCCACCCCCTATGGTTATTTTACCAAAAAGAGCTGCCAAGGTGAGGAAAGTTATGCGGCGGAAGATGGCTATATTTTCTCCCCCTTAAGATTATCTTTATGTTAAAATTTACTGTCTATGAAAAAAGCAGATTTTATTCATCTTCATCTCCATACACATTACAGCTTCCTGGATGGGGTTTGCAAGATAGATCCCCTGGTAGAGAAAGCGAAACAGTTGGGATATCATGCTCTCTCTATCACTGATTCCGGGGGGATGTTCGGTGCCATTGAATTTTATGATAAGGCAATAAACATGGGCATCAAGCCAATTATCGGCTGCGAAGTTTATATTGCACCCAGGAGCAGGAAAGACAGGGAGAAAAGAGGTATATCGGAAGCGACCTATCATCTTACCCTCCTTGCTTCTACAAATGAGGGATACCGTAATCTTATGAAGCTGGTAAGCATTGGTTACCTGGAGGGGTTCTATTACAGGCCCAGGATAGATAAAGAGGTGCTTGCCGAGTACGGTAAGGGAATAATTGCTCTCAGCGGATGTCTTAAGGGAGAAGTTCCCTTTCTTCTACACCAGGGAAGGGAAGAAGAAGCTTACCAGGTAGCGGCTACTTACAAAGAAATAATGGGCAAAGATAATTTCTACCTGGAGCTTATGGATCTTTCGCTTCCCGGACAGGATGAAATTAATCGTAAACTGATAGAATTTGCCCGCTCTCTGGATATTCCCCTGGTGGCTTCTAACGATGTGCACTATATCAACCCGGAAGATGCCGAGGTGCACGAGGTTTTACTATGCCTGCAGACCAAGACCACTCTTAGCGACCCCCGCCGGATGAAATTTGGCTCGCAGGAGTTCTATTTAAAATCTCCCGGGGAGATGAAAGAGAGATTCTCCGAAGTCCCGGAGGCTCTCCAAAATACCCTGAAGATTACCGAGAGGTGTAATGTGGAGATTCCTTCCGGCGTAGTGCATTTGCCCCGTTTTCCCCTGCCTGAACATCATACTACCCTGGATAATTTCCTGGAGGAACTTGTCCGGAAGGGTGCACAGGCCAGATTTCCGCATATGGAAGAGGAGGTTAAGGAAAGACTCAAGTTTGAGTTAAAGGTAATCAGGGAAAAGGGTTTTTCCGGGTATTTCCTTATAGTGCAGGATTTTATAAATTATGCCCGCAGTAATGATATACCGGTGGGCCCGGGAAGGGGCTCGGCTTCGGGCAGCCTGGTGGCTTATTGCCTGGGTATAACGGATATCAATCCACTCCAGTACGGTTTGATTTTTGAACGGTTTCTCAATCCCAGGAGCAATAGTCTTCCCGATATTGATGTTGATTTCAGTGATGTAAAGAGGGATAAGGTAATTGAATATGTAAAGGAAAAGTTTGGGCAGGATAGAGTTTGCCAGATTATTACCTTTGGGACCATGGCTGCCCGCGCTGCTATACGCGATGTGGCCAGGGTGCTGGAGATTCCCTATGCGGAGGCGGATAGAATTGCCAAGCTTATCCCCAATATCCCCCATATTACCCTGAGCGAAGCCGTGAAAAAAGTACCGGAGCTGCAATCTGCTTTTGAAAAATATCCCAAGCTTCTGCCGTTTTCCCAGGCGCTTGAGGGGAGTGTGAGGCATGCCTCGGTTCATGCAGCAGGAGTGGTCATCTCGCCGGGCCCTCTCACCGATTTTACTCCCCTGTTTCGCACTTCCGACGGTGAGGTTACCACTCAGTATGAGATGAAGTCCCTTTCCCGCATAGGGCTACTAAAAATGGATTTCCTGGGTTTAAAAACACTTACCCTGATAGAGAATGCCCTGGAGAATATCAAGTTGAATCAGGAAAAGAAGGAAGACTTGTCCACGGTTTCACTTACAGATGCAAAGACCTATTCCCTCTTAAAGAAAGGAGACACGGTAGGGGTATTCCAGCTGGAAAGCAGGGGTATGCGTGAATTACTCAGGAAGCTTGAACCGCAGAAATTCGAGGATATTATAGCGGTGCTGGCTCTCTACAGGCCGGGGCCATTGGCAGGAGGAGAGGTAGATAATTTCATTCGCAGGAAAAAAGGAGAGATGCCCGTAGAGTATCTTCATCCTTCCCTGGAGGATGTTCTGAAGGAGACCTACGGTGCTATTCTTTATCAGGAGCAGGTGATGAAAATTGCCCATGAGCTGGCAGGTTTTGCCATGGAAGAGGCTGATAATCTCAGGAAAGCCATGGGTAAGAAAATCCCGGAGATGATGAAGAAGACAGAGGAGCAATTTATAAAGGGGGCGAAGAAAAGGGGGGTAAAAGAAAAAATAGCCAAGAAAATCTTTGACATGATGGCATACTTTGCCGGTTACGGGTTTAACAAATCCCATGCTACTGCCTATGCTTTTATCTCTTACCAGACAGCCTATCTTAAAGCAAATTACCCGCTGGAGTTCATGGCTGCTCTTCTTACCAATGAAATGGGAAACCAGGATAAGATAGTGAGGTATATCCGTGAGTGCGAGAATATGGGGATTAAAGTGTTTCCGCCGGATGTGAATAAAAGTTTCCCCGAGTTCAGGGTAGAGGAGGGAGGAATTCGTTTTGGCCTGGCCGCAGTGAAAAACGTGGGTGAGCAGGCAGTAAGAGAGTTGGTCAGGGCCCGGGAGAACCTGGGAGAATTCATCTCCCTGGAAGATTTTATCTCAAAGGTGGAATTGAAGCTTATCAACAAGAAGACTATTGAGAGTTTAATAAAATGCGGCGGCTTTGACAGCATAGAAGGCAGCCGCACCCACCTTTTACAGAGCCTGCCCCGGTTTTTGGAGAGCAGAAACAGGAGAAAAGCAGGGCAAATTTCTCTTTTTAAGGCAAGCAAGCAGGAAAAGAAGGCAGGGGACAACTTGCAGGAATTGCTTTCACAGGAGAAGGAAGTCCTGGGATTCTATTTGAGCGGTCATCCTTTAGAAAAATACGAGGATATTCTTCCTTTGTACGCAGATGCTACCACGGAAACCATTTCCGATTTCTCTTCCGGGGACTCGGTAAAGATAGGAGGGATAATCACCAATCTCAAGAATATTTATACCCGTAATTCCCAGAGAATGGCCAGGTTTACCCTGGAGGACCTGGAAGGAAGATGCGAAGTAATTGTATTTCCCTCTGTGTGGGAAAAGTGCAATAATTATCTTAAACAGGATTTCCCCGTACTGGTAGAAGGGACCGTAGATAGTGATTCCCCCCCGTACTCTCTCAAGGCCTCCCAGATTCTTCCTTTACCGGAGCTTTCCAGGTATTATTCAGTAGATATGCATATTCAATTGAGCCGGGAGAAAAGCTCTTCCTGGATACTGGAGGAGATAAGGAAAATAATGGAAGAACATAAAGGAAAAAGCAAGGTTTATCTTCATTTCAAAAATACCCAGCATACGATTACCCTTCTGGTCAGTTCAAAGTATTACGTGGAGGCAAGCATTGAATTAAAGGAAAAGATAGAAAAAATTGCCGGTGAGGCGGCGGTAAGATTCAACACACGTTCATAAGTTCATAACTAATACTAATGTTATGTGCAACTTTTCTGTAGATAGGGTTATGGATTCCTGCTTCCGCAGGAATGACGGA
>JALUVB010000253.1 GCA_027021085.1 bacterium | reverse complement strand
TAATAGAAGAAGCAGGATGCAAAGACTCTGTTCTCCAGGTCTCCCATCTGTTTTCCCTGCATGTCAACGGAAAAGAAGTAGACTTTTATTTTAAAAATCCTTACTGTACCTTTGATTACTTCCGGTTTTGCTCCCAGCTTTATGCCAGGACGAATGCCCGGTTTCTAAAGGCAACGGTGGAAAAGGTGGATAAGAATGGGTTGTTCGTGGTTCATACCTCCCGGGGGAAATTCGCTTCCAGGATACTGGTGGATGCCACTGGCTGGAGAGCCTGTATAGCCGAGCATTTAAAACCCGGCTATGTACACAGAAACATGTTGAGTTTCGGGATAGAGACAGAGGTGCCTTACCGGGAAGAAAAATTTCGTTTCTTTTACCAACCGGAATTTATAAGGGATGGGGTCAGCTGGATATTTCCCTGTGGCAAGTTTTCCCGGTTTGGCGTGGCCAGCTACAAGGGAGAGAGAAAGCTTCTGGGCAAGTTGGATGCTTTCCTGGAAAGGTACCATCTCAAGCGGGAAAAAGTGCATGGAGGTTTTTTCTGTTACTCCCTAAAAAAACCGGTGGTGGGTAATGTATTTATAGTAGGGTGCGCCCAGGGGCAAACCCTTCCCCTCACTGGCGAGGGTATCAGGAGGTGTATAAGGTATGGTATGAAGTGCGGGGAAATTATCCAGGGCATAATAGAGGGAGAAATTATTCTAAAAGAAGGTCTGGAGGAGTATTGTAGCCTTGCCCTGGAAGTAAGGAGAAAGTATGCTTCGCTACTTAGTTTGCAAAACAGGATTCTCCGGATGTCAGAGAGAAATATAGAAATAGGAGCAAGGATTGCTTCCCATAGGCTGTTATTTGCTTTCCTGGAAAAGCGCTACCGGAGAATTTAAGAAAAAATACCGGGAATATCCGGGATAGCCATAGAAAGTCCTGTTATATTACTCCACGCAACAACTCATCTTTTCCGGGGAATGTTTGAAAACCTGGGCAGCTATTTTGACTGCTTCGCTGAAGGTGGGGAAAACGTGCACCGTGTTGATAATATCCCCTATGGTTAATCCCTGCCTGATAGCCAGGGTCGCCTCGTGGATAATTTCCGCAGATAATTCAGATAAGACGTGTACTCCCTTGATTTTTTCGTCTTTATGCCCGATTACCATGAAAATAAAGCCCTTTGTTTCTTTACCTAACATTGCCCGGGGAATTTTTTCCATATCCACCTTTCTGCACAGGCAGGTGCCGTACTTAGCCGTGTACTCTGCTTCCTTCATTCCCACCCAGGCTACCTGAGGAGAGGTAAATACTGCGGATGGAATATTACTGTAGTCAATTTTCACCTTTTCTCCTGATAGGGCATTTCTGACTGCAGTATTTCCTTCCTTGGCAGCTACTGTCTCCAGCAGAGGAGGCCCGATAACATCTCCCGCCGCGTAGATATGGGGAATACTGGTCTGCAAAAATTCATTTACCCTGACAAATCCTCCTTTATCTACCTCCACCCCGATGTTTTCTATGCCCGGGTAAGCACTGTTTCCACGTACCCCTGCAGCCAGGAGAATCTCTTCTACTTCTATCTTTCGGGAGGATTTTTCTTTTTCAATGGTGACTACCTTTTTATTATTCTTTCTTTCCACCTTTTTTATCTTCACCCCGGTAAGTATATCAATACCCTCTTCTCCCAGATACCTGGTTAGTTCATAGGAGATAATAGGCTCGACCGGGGATAAAATCTGTTCCATCACTTCTACCAGGGTAACTTTACTTCCCAGCCGGGAGAAAATCTGGGCGAGCTCCAGTCCTATGGGCCCTCCTCCTATAACCAGTAGGCTGCGCGGTAATTTTTTTGACTCCAGTATGGTGCGGTGGGTAAGAAAACCTGCTTCTTTTAAGCCTTCCAGGGAGATATCCCGGGTGGAGGAACCGGTGGCAATGATAAAGTAGGGAGCGGTGAATCTTTCTCCTTTCACTTCTATTTCTTTAGCAGAGAGGAATCTGGCTATTCCTTCTTTGTAAGTTACTCCCGGCAGATTTTTCAACACATTCTGATAATTGGATTCCCTTAAATAGCTGACCAGATTGTCTTTCTCCTGCATAAGCTTAGCAAAATCTATTTCCGCTTTTAACTGCAAAGATTTGAAAGGATAATCTTTTGCCTTGAAGTAATCTTTAACAATCCCTAATAAAAACTTGGTAGGCACGCATCCCACGTTTACGCAGGTTCCCCCTATGGGAATTCCCCCGTTTACCATTAGTGTCCTTGCTCCTATGCTGTCTGCCTTAATAGCTGCGGCAAAACCCGCTGCACCACCCCCGATAACTATCAAATCGTACTTTTTCATCTTCTTCCCCTCCTTAACTCATTATACTATACCCCCCTAATGTATGTTAAGATAAGTAAAATAATTTTACCTGATTTTAGTGAGAACTGTTCTCCTGAAAAGGGGGGGTAGGATGGTATTCTGAGAAGATTTGCCCATTGCAGGGTAGGGTAGAAGAGAGCGTATCTGCAAATCTTCCCGGGTACTGCAAGCTTTTAAGAGAAAAGGAGGCAAAGCAAATGGCGGAGAAGAATTTACGAAAAAAGAGATACCTTATCACCGGAATTGTAATCGTTGCCCTGGGACTTGTTCTCATCTGGCTGTACTCCTATTTGAAAACGGAAAAGGGCGAGATGGCCGGAGGGGGAATTTCTTACCCGGGGCAAGCAAGCCCTCCCACGCTTGAGAAGTTCATGCGTGCCATGGGAATGCAAAAGCCAGAGAATGAAGTAGAAGCTCCGGATTTCACCCTTTTCAATCTGGAAGGTAAAGAGGTGAGCCTGAAGGATTACCGGGGAAAGGTTGTGCTTTTGAATTTCATGGCTACCTGGTGCCACTGGTGCCGCAAGGAAATGCCCCACCTGCAGAAGCTTTACGAGCAATTCAAAGACAGGGATTTCGTGATAGTTTCTGTTTTCAGTGACCGGGAGGGAGCCAGGGTAGTAGTGCCTTTCATGCAAAAGTCCGGGTTTACCTTCTCGCTAAGTTCAGGCTTACTCGATCCTACCGGAAAGGTAACTGCCCTGTACCGGGTTACCGGCACTCCTACCTCTTACCTGATTAGCCGGGAAGGGAAAATAATAGGCAGGGAGATAGGTTACCGGGAATGGAGCACCCCGGCTGCCATTAATTTAATCAGGACTGTTCTTAACTCGGGGGGCAATAAGTAATGCCAAAGGATAGTGAACAGTAGCGGGTAGCGAGTAGTTAGTAGCGAGGGGGCATGTTAGACTTTAGACCATAGACCTTAGACTATAGACGAGGAAGGATAGTGAACAGTAAGCAGTGAACAGTTAATGGTAACCCGGTATCCTGGGTCCCTGGTAATCCTGGTTTCTTGGTGAAGGAGATAGGTTCCGCAAGAAGGACAAGCAACCAGCCCGCATGTCATGCCCGCCTGCTTCCCGACGTAAGGTCGGGGCGGGCAGGCCTGCGGAAGCAGGCATCCAGAATTTAGACTATAGACGTTAGACTGGGGAGGATAGTGAACAGTAAGCAGTGAACAGTAAATAGTGAATGGTGAGAAAGTAGCGGGTAGCGAGTAGTAAGGGAGGATATGAGATAGATGTGGGGTGATAGGCAGAACTGGTTCCGATGTTCATCGGGAGCAACTCACAACTCTTCTAAGATACAGGCGGGGGCACAGGTGCCCCGGCCTGCGCCGGGACAGGGAACTAACAACTCACAACTCTTGGACTATAGACCATAGACTTTAGACTAGGGGGGATAGTAAGCAGTAAATAGTGAACAGTAGTGAGTAGCG
>JALUVB010000252.1 GCA_027021085.1 bacterium | reverse complement strand
TTGCCTCACTCAACCGGTCACCGATTCCCGGCAATAAGCAGGAGGGTATCGGGAGAGTCCACCTTAAAAGTTGCACATGGCGTAATAATTAGTCTTACTGGTCTAAACGATGGCGGCTTAACCTTACCAGGCCGTAAATACCAAAATAGTAGAGCAGGTAGGAAAGCAGTTCTATAAGGGAAGGGTTTGCATTGTAACCGAATAGCGCCTTCAAAAAACTCCCCACTATCCCGTTTTCGTGAAAAGCTAAGCGAAACGGGCTTTCTACTCTTACCCATCCCTCCTGAATAAGAGGCTGGTAGGGTTTGTACTCCTTGCTCTGGTAAGTACCATTATTCTGGATAAGAGACTGAATAAGGGTAAATACTTCCTCCTGGTTTTTCCCGGGTATCTTTTTCTGCCAATCAGGCTGCGAGAGAAAAGAGTCCATTTTCTCTGTTTTGCTGTAAGTGAGGGTAGGGTTTATGTCGAAGAGATGCTCTTTTACTGTAGGGATTACCCCTGCTTCCTGCAGTTCGTGAATACCGTGGGCAAAGAGCCCCGCTGCAATAAGGATAATGAAGAGCCCGGTAAGCTGGAAGAATCTTTTCAGAGAAAAGTGTTGGGTGGTCTTAAAAAATAAAATGGCAAGGATTACAGCTATGAGCAATCCCAGGATTCCCCCTATCCAGGAGGCAGCATCTGCTGCCCGCAGGGCGGCAAAAAAGAGCACGGTTTCCACTCCTTCCCGGTACACGGATATGAAGCCCAGGAAAGCTAAACCATAGATTTGCCTGTGGGTAATGTAGGCATTTATCTGTTCCCGGAGATTTCCTGCAATGTTTTTTGCCTGGTGGTGCATCCAGATAATCATGTAGGTAAGCACGGAGACCGCCAGGAGCATAATTACTCCTTCGAATATGTTCTCGCTGCGTCCCCTGAATCCTCCCATGATTTTCTCAAATAGCCAGGCAGTCCCTGCACTGGCAAAGACAGCTATCACTATGCCTAAAATCACTTCTTTTATATATACAGACTTATTAATCTTGCTGAGATAGGTAATAATGATTCCCACGATTAGGGCAGCTTCTATCCCTTCTCTAAGGGTAATTAACAGGCTTGCTAACATTGGTTTCCTCCTTTCTGTAATTGCAATTGATAATTACTTGCAATTGCAATCTAAGTTTATATCATCATCTCCTGAGTACTCCATAATTCAGAGGTTGAAGTTTTATCTCGAGAGTACCATCTGGTGTGCTTCCCCTTCTATGGGGATTTTATTCAATATTTCACCTGAGAAAGCATCCAGGACGTATATGCTTTTTCCCGGGCGGGAGCTTACGTAAACCTTTTTGCCTTCCGGTCCCACAGTTATGTGGTCAGCCACGGGAACTGTTATTTTCTTTTTAATTTCCAGCGATGGGGCATCTATCATGTATACCGCGTTGTCTCCCCGTGCCGAGACAAAAATCATTCCTGCCGGCGTAACATCAATAGCATGGGGGTCCTTGCCTATTTTGACGGATTTTACTATTCTTCTTTTTTTCAAATCGATGGCAGAAATTGTCCCTGCGGCCGCTTCAGTTATGTAAAGCTTATTTCCCGGGGGATATAATGCTATATGGCTGGGGCCTGCACCGGTGGGGATGACGGCTACTGTTTCCCCCAGGGGAAAGTTGAGTATAGAGAGCGTATTGCTTCCCTTGTTGGTTACGTATATGTATTTTCCCCCGGGCCCTATAGAAACATAATAGGGCATCATGCCAGTCTTCAACTGGGCTATTACTTTTCTATTGCGAGTATTGATAATTCTTAATTTTTCCCCGGTAACGTAAAGATAGGTGCCATCCTTGCTAATGGCAAAATGATGAGAAATCTTTCCTACTGGTATTGTAGCCACTATTTTATTTGCCACTGTATCCGTAACCAATACGCGGTTATCCGCCATTTTTCTCATCTGCCCGGTGTAGATATATCTACCGTCCGGTGAAACTGCCATGCCATGTGGATTCATCCCCACCGGGAAGTAGGCAATCACTTCTTCTGTACGCAAGTCAATCTTGGCTACCTTGTTAAAAGGTCCCAGGGGAGCATAAAGGTATTTAAGCTCTGTTTGGGCTGATGTGTTTTTCTCGTGAGCCAGAGCAGCCGGGACTGATGCAGCCATTAAATAAATAACAGCGATAATTGCTGCTTGCCAGGTCTCTCTCCTTGCTTTCCTCATCTTCTCTCCTCCTGTTGCAATTTTCCTAATACTATTCACAGGTAAATCATATCATACCCCCCAGGGGTATTGCAAGGGGAAAAACAGATTATCCGGAATTTTAACCCGGAATATACCCGGTAAATGGATTGCTGTAGGGTGGTAAGGGGTGGCGGAAAAGATGCGGATATGGTCTGTACTTGCCCGCTGCTTAAATACCTTCACCGGGGTCGGGAGAATACCGTGGAGAGAATAGGTGCACTTTTCAATTCCCGGAGTTGAGCGAATTTTCCCCGCGGGTGCAAGGCAGCGATTATCCTGGGGAAACCGGGATTATTTATTTCTTCCTCTTGCATACGGTAGGGGGGTATGGTATAATAGGGCAAAAGGAGGTGTATCAAATGAGTGGAAGCACAATCTTATGGATTATCATTATCGGGGGGTTATTCTTCTGGATGATGAGGAAAGGTGGCTGTGGTGCGGGACACGGAGGACATGATTCTGGTGGCGGAGAGGGGCATTCCGGACATGGGGAAGAGGAAGAAAGGAAAACCCCGGGAATGGTTAAAGACCCGGTCTGCGGGATGTTTGTTGACCCTAAGAATTCTCTGAGCAGCCGGCATATGGACACTACTTTTTACTTTTGTTCCCAGGCTTGCAAGGATAAGTTCAGCGGGGAACCTATGAAGTACATGAAAATGAAAAAGGAAACAAAGAAGGGAGGTTGTTGTGGGTGAGATTCCCCAGTGGTTTTTAATGGAATAAGGAA
>JALUVB010000251.1 GCA_027021085.1 bacterium | reverse complement strand
GTGAAAGTATAAGGTTTTTCAGGGGTAAGCCCCACTTTCTCCAGGTGCAGGGAGATTTCTTCTGCTTTATCGCTCCAGTTAAATACCCCTATAAACTTTTTACCCTGCGAGGGCGAAACCGGCAGGTCAAAGTGCCATATGCGGGGAGGAAAATAGGGCATATCTGGACTCAGGTCAGCAAAGTAACTGGGCGCACCGTTGTCAATGGTAGATAAAACTTTTCTCAAATCTTCTATCCTTTCCGGAGGAAGTTTTGTTAGGTCACCCCCTACCTCCACCAGGCTGCGGGCCATCATGCAATAGGAAAGCCACATCCTGTTCTCATTCAGCGGTATGTCCATATTTATCCCTATGGAATCCGCATCCGGGATAATGGTGCGGTATCCTCCCATGTGCATTATGGGCACCACCCATTTCACGGACTTTATGATGTGCTCCCAATCGCCTTTATCTATATCATTGCCAAAGCGGTAAGTATCCGCATAAATTCCTAAGAATGGATTGCCCATGGCAGCGCAACAGCAGGTCTCCAGGTAGCCATCTTCGGGAAGCAGGGAGCGAATCCGGGATAAGAGCCAGTTGCGCCATTCCAGGGAGCTCTTCTCCTGGTTTTGGTAAACCATTTCCTTGACCTCAAAGTGGTAACTCCAGAAATCCAATTTTATCCCCTCGAATCCCCATTCCTTAATCAGGATAGTCAACGCCTGCAGGATGAAATCGCGCACTGCAGGAACGGATATATCCAGCATAAGTATATTCTCCAAAAAGCGGATAGGCTCACCGGATTTTGCCTTTAAAACCCAATCAGGATGTTCGCTCAGAAGCAGAGAGTCCCTGGAAACAATACTGGTAGATATCCAGATAGCCGGCCTTAACCCTAAATCTCTTAATTTATCGGTTAAATACTTCATCCCGTGCGGAAACTTTTCCATATCCAGGCAGGTATCAGGCTGCGGGTAAAGATGGCTAATACTTGCAGGGCCCTTATGAGAAGCAATACCTCTCTGATAACCGGAGTCAATCTGAATCCACCCAATTTGCGGAAAGTGCTCTTTTACAAAGCGGGCGTTCTTCAAGACTGTTTCTTCCGTAACCTGGCGGAAAATCCCGTAGTTCCAGGAACCCCACACAGCCTTCTTTCTCAGGGTAGAGACAGGACCCCTGAACTTATATATTTTCCCCAGAGCATCCACGTAATTACGGAAAGCAACCTGGGGATTATTGCTGTCAACTATTTCTAAGTATATCTCTTCCCCTTCCAGCTTCTCTCCGGGAGAAAGACGTGTGCCTTCTATCCCCTTGGTAATCATGCGGGGTATATACTTTGCTAACCCCTTTCCGGATTTAGCGGGTTTCCCTTCCAATTCGACTACCCTGTATCTCACTCTCTGGCTAAATGCAGCATCAATTAATCCACGTGCATGAGACTTGCTGGCTATGAAAAGGGCCGGGAAAGGATTATCCTCGGAATCTCCCAGGACTGCTTTTGCATTAAGCATATTCCGAAAATAGGAAAAAGTTTCTATGCTGCCGCCCCGGGTGTGAAACTCTTCTTTCACATTCTGGGTATGGCAGAAGAAGGTATCTTCTAAATCTTTTCCTACTCTTACCTCCCCCTGAGAGGTGGTACAAAAGTCAAGTAAAGTTTTTACCAGTATCTCCCGGGAAGTATTGTTAATCAGGTTGTGTTGCATTACAAGTATGTTTTTACCTTCGTAAATTCGAAATATTATTTCTTCATCCGGGAACCCGGGACGCTTTGAAAAGAGTATTTGAAGTTCTTTCCCTTTGCCCAACCCGTCATTTAACCCTCTTTTACTGCATACCACCCGGTAAAGGGAGAAATCTCTCGCCAGCAAAGATTCTCCCTTGTCAAAGATAGCCTGAAAACTGCAATCAAGCCAGCCTGTTTCTCCCTCTGCTGTGGTAAAGCTAAAGAACCCGTCTTCAAAGGTGAGCACGATTTTCCCGTTCTCCATAATCTCCATCATCAGCAAAACTCCTTAAAATTAGATATTTTTACAGGATATCTCTACTGTGCCCGGGTGAGCTGCCCGGTAAGTATCTTTTGTAATTCTTTGACAAACTTGTCCTCGGGATTTTTCATCATCTCCTCGAATGTCCTGGGTTTCCTGCGGGTGGGGGGCCATAGAGTATGCCGGCCCAGTGAACCGTGTTCCTCTATATTCTTTTTCGCCTGGGGAATCGCTTTCCGGTACTGGGGCAGGTATTCAGCCTCGGCTACCAACAGCTCATCCACCATGCGCCAGATTTCCGGCGTAGTGCAAACCGCAGAGGTGAGGGGGTCCATCATCATCGCCTGTTTTAGCAGGGTAACATCCCCGGTAGCGGCCGCATCCGTGGCCATGCGCTGGACTGCCACCATGGCATTACAGATGGCAGCACAGAGGGGAGGAAGCTCGCCCACGTGGGAAACATGCACGCCACCGCGGTCCACATAACAGGGCACCTCCACTATCGCATCCGGCGGCAGGTTAGAGATGGAATGGTTATTGACCACATTAAAGCAGCCCCGATACACCCTGTCTGTTTCCAGTGCCTCGATAATGTAACTGGCATGTTCAAAACTGCGAAACTGCGGCTCGAGCGGAATGTTGGGTTCCTCAGTTGCCGCCTGGGTGGCATGGGAAAAGTATTCCTGCAGTTCCATGTTGAACCGCCACCCTCCCAGGGATTCGCCCGCGTGGTGGCTGATGCTGTTCAGGTTAATCCATTCTGGCAAGGCTTCCGGCCGTTTGCGGTACCAGGGAGTCAGCTCAGAACAAAAACCGCTGCTTTCCGTGCAAAAGTAGCCTGTGCGCCGCAAGAGGTCAATTCTTACTTTCTCGTCTGCCAATTCAGGCACATCATGACAGCTCTCAAAAGCTTTTAACAACTCGTGGGTCACGTCCTTTCCCTTCTGCCTGATTTTCAGAAACCAGGTCATATGGTTAACTCCCGCAGCCAGCACATCCAGGTCCTTAAGCTCTGCTTTCAGCACCCGGGCAATCAGCCGGGTAGTATGCTGGACACCATGGCAGAGCCCCAGCACATTAACCCCGCCATACTTTACCGCAGCCCAGGTGATGATAGACATAGGGTTTACATAGTTTAAGAACAAAGCATTGGGCCTGGAAACCTCCCTTATATCCCGGCAGAAATCCAGGATTACAGGCACTGTGCGCTGGCCATACATAATGCCGCCGGGGCCCAGGGTATCTCCAATACACTGGTCAACCCCGTATTTAAGAGGGATTTCTACATCTTTTCTCCAGGCTTCCAGCCCCCCTACGCGCACAGCATTGATTATATAATCGGCATCCCTGAGTGCTTCTCGCCGGTTGGTTGTGCTAAGGACCCGGGCTTTCAAGCCGTGTCGGGAGATTAGTCTTTTTACCGCTTCCACGCTCACCCGCATGCGAGCCTCGTCAATATCAGTGAAACTGAAAACGGTATCCTGCAATTCGGGAACAGTAAGAATATCCCGGGCAAGCTGCCGCGTCCATCCTACCCCGCCTGCACCTATTATTGCTACCTTAATCATAATTCTTCCCTCGCTAAAGCATTTGCATTCTGCTTATCCAATCCAGTTAATATTGAGCTGCCGGGCAAGCCGCTGCAGCAATTTTGCGTGCTGCCCGGGGAAAACAGCCACATGATGTGGCATGCCTGCCTGGCACAAATCATCAAACCATTGGCAAACATCCCTGTCCCGAACCCTTGCCAAGCCATTGGTCCCTTTCAGCTCGCGCTCAGGAGGAATAGTCTCTGCCTCAAACGCCATCATGTGGTAGATGTCATCACAATGCCAGATTCTGAATATGGTAATGGGCAGCCCCGCCTTAAGGTTAGCATTCACCACTGCTGGTTTTTTATTGTTGAAGTGTTTGGCTATCCTCGGCCCGTATTTACTACCTACAGGCTCGCAAAGCTGGAAGGGAGCATTCCCTCCATGCCAGAGGGTTACGGTTTCGCCTGTATGCTCCAGCCAATCTGAAAGATACCCCACCCCCATGCCCAGGCCACCGCCTATCAAACAGGAAATCGCTCCGTCCACATCGCCTTCGCAGCCCACGGCAAAGCCCTCCGAGGACAGGCGAGCCATGGCCAGATAAGGCCACTGCCCCACCATATCGGATAACTCCGGCCAATCACGCACGGCAAGGGCTGACAAATTCTCTCTCTCTATCATCCGGGTCATGGCCAGGTAGTAGCGGGAAGCGGTTTCCAGTTCCTCCACGCTTACCTCCTCCCGGGGTAATCTCATATCCGCAACTATAGCCATATCCCTGTCTACCTCCTCCCGGGAAAACTCCTGCATGGTATGCAAGAACTCCTGCAGGCTAAAGTGATGTAACTGTAACCCCAATTCCCGGTTCATTTGAAAGGGGTCTGCATGCATGTCAATAAACCCGGGAGCATGATAGCCTACCAGCCCTGCTTTTCCCTTCTGGAGACGGCGGACAGTATAGGCAATGCGGATAGCAGCATTTAACTGTGCTTCCGTATCTTCCGTGCCGGGGAAACCATAGACCAGCTCAAAAGGCCTGTTTAGCTGGCGCAAGGTGGAAGCAAAAGTATGAGCACCTACCAGGGAACAGGCACTAATCATGCTTCCTTCCTTCTTTTCCGGAGTGGCCCAGAGCACTGCCGGGGCATCCCACATCTGCCCCAATACAGGAGCCATGCGTCCATCGCTCATGGTAGGCTGAAGCACCAATAACACATCAGTCTGGGCCTGGCTGCATTCCTGCAACGCGTGGCGTAAAGAGGCATCATCTACTATGCGCTCTTCACATATAAAAACAGAAAACTCCGATTTTGCCAGCGCTGCCCTGGCTGCAGATTCCACCTTCTTTCCCCATTCCGGGTCAAACCCCGGCCGCTTCCGCCGTAAAAACAGCACTCCTACCCTGATATCGGATGCGGAAAGATACTTTCCCCCTGTTTCTTTCCCTTTATTCATCATTCACCTTCCTTTCCCTTCGGCACCTAAAATACGAATCAGTTTTTTCATATCTTCTTTCAGCCTATCTTTACAGGCCTGCATAATACGCCAGGGATGATACTGATGGTCAAGAGTCTCCATGTATTCAGCAAAATACTTGATATAGGGCACTCTAAATACTTCACCAAAATTTGCTTTGGCTATACCATTCTGCACACATCTACTAAGCAGCTCGGGAGGGATACCCGAGGTCCCGTGTAAAACCAGGGGAACTTCTATGCTGGCACGCAGCTTTTTCAGCAGGGGAAAATCTATATCCGTCTGCGATTCAATAACTCCGTGCCTTGTGCCGATAGCCACAGCTAAGAAATCCACCCCGGTTCTCCGGCAATATTCCCGGGCCTCCTCAATATCTGTTTTGGGAGATATAGGAAGCGCATCATCTCCTTTTTGTATGACAATATGCCCCACTTCTCCTTCCACTGCCGCTTTGAACTTTCTGGCTAATTGCAGCACCTGTTTGGTCAGGGCTACATTTTCTTCGAAAGGAAGGTGAGAAACATCAATCATTACCGAGGTATAACCCGCCTCCAGGGCGCCCCGGCAATCCGAGAGTGAGTGCCCATGGTCCAGCTGCAAGGCTACGGGAACCGTTGCTTCTTCTGCCAGCAGGGCAGAGATTTCTGCCGCATGCTTATATCCACGGTAGGCAAGATTATCCTGGTAAGTCTGGAGAATCAGGGGAGAACCCAGCTCTTCCGCCGCTTCCACCGCGGCACGGATAATATCGTAGCAGCCTCCGTTACTGTTGAAGGCAGGGACAGCATAACCGTCCTCCCAGGCTTTCTGCACCATACTCTTGGGATTAACAAAACTCATAATAAATCACTCCTTTTTTCTTTTGTTTCATATTTTACCATCTCCCCGCCAAGATACCAGGATATCTTGCCTTTTTTCTTTCAGATAACAAGCAGGGAAATAGCTTATATTTACTGCCAGGGGCGGGTACTCGGTTGAGACTATGCCCACCTCCTCTGGGGAGAGAGCAATCCCCATTCACCTATTCACTGACTCACTTATCTTCCATATCCCCACCTCAAAACCCCCCACTCCCAGGTAAAAATCGCATAATTCTCTTCCCTGCAAAATTCTCTTGGTAGATTTTGCCAAATCCTCCAACAAATAAGCGCCATTTTCTTTAATATTTAAGCGGCTTAGGGAGAGATTTATATTAATATCTTTAAGATGGGCATCTCTGTTTATCACAAAGAGTATGAAATCCCCGTTATTTTTATTTTTTGAAATACTGACCAGAACCCCGCTGGTATCAACCTTCACTGCCTGGCTCTTTGCCTGTCCCCTAAGCAAAAAACTGATAAGGGTGTGCGTAGGATTACTGCCCAGGTGCACAATTTTGCCCCGCCCTAACTTCTTTTCGTACCCGACGATAAAGGTAGTGGGCTTCTGAGTGCCTATATCCACTAAAACTTCCCTTCCTGCCGTGGATAAAGTTAAGGAAATAGGTTCTTCTTCCTCCACCTTATGGTAATAGAAAAAATTAACCTTACTTCCCATATGTCCTGCCTTATCTATGCTAACAGACTCCCCTTTATGTTCCACGCTAACCGGTAGAGTAACCGGCCTTACCCCATCCGGCCTTATAAATGGCAGGATTCCTGACCTATTACCAAACTCGTTGTACATGGGAAACTGATTAAAAGCTATCAATGTGCCTCCCTTTTGCACGTATTCCCGCAGCCTCTCCTCCACCTGTTCCTCTATCCAGCTGGAACCACAGTAAATGAGACAATCTGTCTGTGGTAAGCTGCCATCCTGGGGATTGAAATAATGGAAACTTACATTAGCCTCCTGGAGGGAATAAAAGGTCTGCTTGAAATTTCCCGGCGTTATCACCCGGTGGGGTTTGTAGACAAATAAATCCACATCATATACAGGCTCTAACTCCCAGGGCCTTA